>JASKZU010000344.1 GCA_030147455.1 Planococcus sp. (in: firmicutes)
GCAACAACAGCAACAACAGCAACAACAGCAACAACAGCAACAACAGCAATAAAGGCACTAACAACAGCAGCAACAACCAAAAATCTTCATCCAATTCTCAAAACAACTCAAACAAAAAGAACTAATTCGGGAGCGGTTGAAATGGATAATTTTAAACATGTGAAAAGCTTGGATGAGTTCAAGCAGGCAGTTGGAGATGAACAGCACTATTGGCTGTTTAAACACAGCAACACGTGCCCAATCTCAGCTAATGCATGGAAAGAATATTCGGATTACGCATCGCTTCATCCCCACCAATTGTTTCTTTATTTGATTGTTCAGGAAGACAAGCCGTTTTCCACATCAGTTGAAGAAATTACGGGCATCAAGCATGAGTCTCCGCAGCTTTTCCATTTTGCCAGTCAGCAAGTCGACTGGCATGCAAGCCACAACAATATAACGAACAAAGCGATGACTGAGTTTATCGCTTAGTATTAAAACGAGCGGATGGAGCTTTCCATCCGCTTTGTTGTGGAAAAAATAACTAAATTATAAAGTTCAATATTTAATATTTCAGCATAAATAAGCAAGAAACACTTTAGCGCGTTGAATCGCTAAACATTTTTCGTGACTTTAGGGTTAAGGTTGAGTATAATGGTCATATCATGTTAAGATGAGACACCTAATACAGGGTCACTCTTGAAAGGGGAAGTGTAGAATGAGTCAGATGGATTTAGAGCAACTAAGAGGAAAAGTGGATGCAGTGAACCTGCAAATTCTATCTCTTATCAATGAGAGAGCTTCCGTGATCCAAGAGATCGGGAAAATCAAAGAAAAACAAGGCGCTACAAAATATGATCCGTTACGTGAACGGCATATGTTGAACTTGTTGAAAGAAAATAACAACGGACCATTGGATCAAAAAACCGTTGATCATATTTTCAAAGAAATCTTCAAGTCTGCATTGGATATGCAAGAAGAAGATACACGTAAAGCATTGCTGGTTTCCCGTAAGAAAAAAGCAGAAGACACAATCGTTTCTGTAAATGGGGAAAATATTGGGCAAGGCGCTCCATCGTTCATCTTCGGTCCTTGTGCAGTAGAATCACAGGAACAAGTAAACCAAGTGGCTGAAGCCATCAATGCGAAAGGGCTGAAGCTCATTCGCGGCGGTGCATACAAGCCGCGTACGTCTCCTTACGATTTCCAAGGTCTTGGGCTGGAAGGTTTGAAGATGCTGAAGAAAGCAGCTGATGAGTTTAATTTAGCTGTCGTTTCTGAAATCGTTACACCACATCACTTGGAAGAAGCTTTGGATTACGTAGATGTTGTCCAAGTCGGTGCACGCAACATGCAGAACTTTGAATTGCTGAAAGCTGTTGGTGCCATCAACAAACCGGTTCTTCTGAAACGTGGTTTGTCGGCTACGATTGATGAGTTCATTCAGGCAGCCGAGTACATTATCGCTTCCGGCAATGATCAAATTATCCTCTGCGAACGTGGAATCCGTACTTACGAAAAAGCAACGCGCAATACGCTGGATATTTCCGCTGTGCCAATCCTGAAGCAGGAAACGCATTTGCCGGTATTTGTTGACGTAACGCATTCTACAGGACGCCGCGACTTGCTGCTTCCAGCTGCTAAAGCTGCTATCGCCATTGGTGCAGACGGTGTCATGGCAGAAGTTCACCCAGATCCTGCAGTAGCTTTATCTGATGCGCAGCAGCAAATGAGCTTGCCGCAATTTGATGAATACTACGATTCGTTGATGAAATTCATGAAGCAATACGAAATGAAAATTTAAGCCAAAGCCGGAGCTGCTCCGGCTTTTTTCTTTTTTAGTCCAGTCATGCAAGGAATAGCCTATCAATGTGCAGAAATGATGAACAGTTTCATGACTTTTTATTGATAGCATGGCTGCATTACATAATAACTGTTGATATTCATAAACCGGTTATCGTATGATTGAATGAAAGAATGGAACAGGAGGGCGCATAATGACCGTTACGATTTATGATGTGGCGCGTGAGGCAAATGTTTCGATGGCTACCGTATCCCGGGTAGTCAATGGAAACCAGAATGTAAAGCCGGCCACGAGAAAAAAAGTATTAAAAGTGATTGAAGAACTCGGCTATCGTCCAAACGCTGTAGCACGCGGTTTGGCTAGCAAGAAAACGACAACGGTCGGCGTCATCATTCCCGATATTTCAAACAGCACATATGCGGAGCTTGCACGGGGAATCGAAGATATCGCAACCATGTA
Organism: Planococcus sp. (in: firmicutes); assembly: GCA_030147455.1. Classification (GTDB taxonomy): domain Bacteria; phylum Bacillota; class Bacilli; order Bacillales_A; family Planococcaceae; genus Planococcus. Next base: position 2,243 of record JASKZU010000344.1, read on the forward strand.
TCGCTATAACATTATTTTATCCAACTCAGATCAAAATCCGAACAAAGAATTACAGCTGCTCGAAACGATGCTTGGAAAGCAAGTAGACGGCATCGTGTTCATGAGCGATATTATTTCAGAAGAGCTGAGGAAAGAAATGGAACGCTCGCCAACACCGATCGTTCTCGCTGCATCGATTGATGATACGGCATCAATCGCTTCTGTTAATATCGACTACTATGCTGCTGCGTTTGAAGCAGTTCAAAAATTCATCGATGCTGGGCATCAGAAAATCGCGTATATTTCAGGGCCGCTTTCTTCTGAAATCAACCGTGAGCACAAATTAAAAGCATATCAGGATGCCTTAAAACAAGCAGGCATTGGCTATGACGAACGTTTGGTTATCGAATGCAACAACTCATACGAAGAAGGCCTGGAAGCGGTACGCACATTATCGCCATTCGAGCCGACTGCTTATTTTGTCAGCAACGATGAAATGTCGATTGGCGTCATCCATGAAGTGGAAGCACAGGGCAAGAAAATTCCAGATGATGTAGAAATCATTACTTATGAGAATTCAAAACTTGCGCGTATGGCACGGCCAATGCTGACAGCAGTTGCTTTGCCGCTTTATGATATTGGTGCCGTTTCGATGCGCCTGTTGACTAAATATATGAACAATGAAGAAATCGAAGAAAAGCAAGTGGTCCTTCCTTACC
>JASKZU010000075.1 GCA_030147455.1 Planococcus sp. (in: firmicutes)
ATATGAATTTTTGACATTCAATCACTTCCGTTTCTTGTGCTTGTAAAGCAACCGCTAGTTTGGCAATGAGCTGGCAAGTGCTTGTTCAATTCGGTTTTTCACGAGTTCTCCAGCTGCATTTCCTGCTTCAAGGAGTTCTTCAGGCGAAATAGGATCCAGCACTTGAACAGAAACATCTGCCGGGTGAATGCGGTTGTTGTTTGTTTCCATAATGCGCGACGTGCCTTCGATCGCGATTGGCACAATCGGCACTTGTGCTTGTTTGGCAATGCGCAAAAACCCCGCTTTGAATTCCTGGAGCCCCGTTCCGCGGCTTCTTGTTCCTTCCGGAAAAATAAGCACGGAATGCCCCTCTTGGAGTTTTTCGATCGTGTCCGTGATGGACTTGAACGCACTTCGCCGATCGGTCCGGTCAAGGAACACGCAGTTCATTTCTTCCATATACGTTGGAATGACCGGAAATTTCTTTACTTCTTTTTTCGAAATAAAGCCAAATGGTTTTGGAATCGAGCTGAGCAGCACCGGAATATCGAAGTTGCCTTCGTGGTTGCTGACAAACAGCACCGGCCCTTCCGGCAATCCATCCAGCCCATTCACAGTAATGCGGCTGCCGGTGCGCTTCATAATACCCGTCGCCCATTTTTGCGGTTCACTGTGGATGAGCCGGCTGTAAGCCTCCTGGTCCATTTGCGGTTTTTGCTTTTTGAACTTCGCCAAATTTTTGGCCGCAACCGGCAAATAGCCGAATAAATAAGAAAACGTACGGGCTGATTTAATCACGCCCGCCGCCTCCAGCGTTTCGCTCGTATACCAAATAAGAGAACGGGATGCCGTTCGACTCAAAGCGCTCGGACTCGGATACCAACTCCCATTCCCCGCCGTACTCAGGGAAAAACGTATCGCCTTCGAACGATTGATGAATCAAGGTGATATACATGCGGTCTGCAATCTTCAGTGCTTCTTTGAAAATCTGCTCGCCGCCGATGACCATGACTTCTTGATGCTGCTTTTCGGCCAGCTCGACCGCATCCTGCAAATTATGCGTGATGTCGACGCCTTCTGCTGTATATTCAGCATTTCTTGTCACTACAATATTGCGCCGCTTCGGCAGCGGACGTCCGATGGATTCGTACGTGTTGCGGCCCATTACGATGCCTTTTCCGACCGTATGTTTTTTGAAATACGCCAAGTCTTCCGGGATATGCCACGGCAATTGGTTGTCTTTGCCGATTACAAAGTCTTTATCGTGTGCCACCATCAATGAAATCATCCGTTTTCCTCCTCTAACTGTTAAACTGCAACAGGTGCTTTGATGCGCGGATGCGGATCATAGCCTTCGATCACAATATCTTCCATTGTCATATCAAACATCGATCTGCCTTCTGTCAGTTTAAGCGTCGGCAACGTACGCGGCTCTCTCGACATTTGCTCTTTGACTTGCGTCAAATGGTTGACGTAAAGATGCGTATCGCCCGTCGTATGGATAAACTCCCCAACTTCCAGTCCGCATTCCTGTGCCACGAGATGCGTCAATAATGCGTAGGACGCAATGTTAAACGGCACACCGAGAAACATATCTGCGCTTCGCTGGTACAGCTGGCACGACAATTTGCCGTCCGCCACATAAAACTGGAACATGATGTGGCATGGCGGGAGCGCCATTTCATCGATAAATTCAGGATTCCAGGCCGTCACCAAATGACGGCGCGAATCCGGATTTCGGCGAATTGCCTCCACGACATTTTTCAGCTGATCGATAGTGCCGCCGTCGGTTTTTGCCCATGAGCGCCACTGCTTGCCGTACACAGGGCCGAGGTCGCCGAATCTAGCCGCAAACGCATCGTCCTGCAGCGTTTTTTCCTGGAAGATTGCCATTTGCTCTTTATATTGTTCGGCAAAGTCAGCGTCTTTTTGGGCGCGTCTGCCAAAATCAGCCATATCCGGCCCGGTATATTCATCGCTTTCCACCCACTGGGCAAATGCCCACTCGTCCCAGATGTGATTGTTATCCTTCAATAAAGTTTGCACGTTCGTGTCCCCTTTAATAAACCACAGCAATTCCGATACAATCAGCCGAAAGGCCGTTTTTTTCGTCGTCATCAGCGGAAAGCCCTGCGCAAGATCAAAACGCATTTGGTGACCAAACACGCTGAGTGTCCCGGTGCCCGTACGGTCTTCTTTTTTGGCTCCGTGTTCAAGAATGTGTTCGCATAAATCTAAATACTGTTTCATGTAATTCCCTCCAATAATAGTATCATCATAACAAAAACCAATAAAAAAATACCGTGATATACATAACGATTCTAGGCAACCGGCAGAACCGATGAAAAACGGACAAAAAAGTTTCGCTTGTCAGCGAACCGCTCTTGCCATTAACTGGCTATTAGTCAGCCTTTTAAAAGGCACACCCACAAACTCTTCGGGGGTTTGAACACGCACTGGGAGGGAAAAGCGAAACAAGTCAGAAATTGAAGGAATCTACTTGGCCAATTGGAACCAACAAACTCGTCCTTTCCGGTTTCAAACACCGTCGTGTGGCTGTCCCTTGCCGCTTTTATCGTCGGGGTAGCTGTCATTATTTATTTGTTCAAGAGTAAAAATCCGGCGACAAAAACTTAAGATTTCAACCTTTAAACGTTTCGCCTCCCTGTCCAGCCGTAAAAAAAGCCGCCCTTTTGATAAGGGCAGCGGACGAACTGTATAAGGAATTTTAAAAGAAATTACGATAGCCATTTCGGCGGTGTGTTTTTTGACCAGTAGATATCACCAATGCTGATATGGCGCTGATATCCGTCATTTGCTAAATGGTAATGGAAGTTGAACGAATAGCCTTCCAGCGGTTTTTTCTCGGTCCGCACATGAAAGCGGATTTCATCTTTTCCACTGTCTTTATGGTACACATGGAAAATCTTTTCGGAATGGTCGCCAGACGGTTTTTCGGAAATGGCCAAGTTGCGCAAGGTTTCCTTGCCATGCATCGCCAGTTCCGTATCAATCACGTTTTGGATCGCGGGTAAAATGCGCGAACGGAATTCCGAATCAATAACCGGCCCGATTCTCGAACCGAACTTCACGTATGCCTGCTCTTCTGCCGCATGACGAAAATCCGCTAGAATCGTTTCTTCTGTCAGATAATATTCTGCAGGGTCAATCCAGTCAATTGTATACGCTTTCGTATCCCCTTGACTTGCATGCGATTTTGGTTCGCCTTTTTCATCCAGCAGCGATTCCCAAATCATATGGTTCGGTGAAATCGCACCCAGCGTCAAGACCGCCACGACCACCATCAAGGACTTTTGCCACCAATTTTTCATTATCCATCACCTACAATTTTGAACATTTTGTCAAGCTTGTTATAGCAATAAACGATTTTTAAGTGGAAAGGTTTCATCTTCTTCCAATTCATTGTACAATAAAGCGAGTAAGTATGCCTTGTTTTTTTTTATCAAAGGAGGAATTTTCTTGGACACGTCAATATTGATCGGATTGGGTCTATTGTTTTTGCTTGTGTATTTGACATCGCTACCATTTACAGACTAAAAAAATCTCCCGCTTGGGAGATTTTTTTGTGGGCTTTATTCGATGCGAATGACGCCGAAATGAAATTT
>JASKZU010000004.1 GCA_030147455.1 Planococcus sp. (in: firmicutes)
TCTTTCATCGTCATGTTTCCGTCTTTGCGCTGGCCGCGCATATTGCGGATGATCCATAGCGCAAGGCCAGTGACGACTAAAGTTACGCCGACTGTAACGATGCTGGAAAGATATGCATCAATGGTATCCTGAAACAAGACGCCGATGACCGCAGCTGGAATGGTCGCGACGACCAAGTACACAACAAACATAAAATCGCGTTTTGTCTCAGGAGTTTTCTCTTTAAAGAATTTCAATCCGTTGATGACGAGCCGGACAATGTCTTTCCGGTAAACGATCAATACGGCAATCAACGAAGCGGTATTGACGAGCAATGCGAAAGTGGAAGTGCTTCCTTCGATTTGCACGTCGAGAAAATACTGGGCAATCAGCAAGTGGCCGCTGGATGAAATCGGAATCGGTTCCGTCAGCCCTTGAAAAAGCCCGAGCAGTAAAAATTTAATAGTAAGCCATAATTGATCCATCTGTTTAAATCCTCCAAATTCTACTGGTTGTATTGTCCATTCTCTTGGACGCACGATAAATAAAAAAGTTCGTTCTATTTAAAAACATATAATACCATAAAATCATGATAAACTGGGTATACATACAGAATGAAAGGAAGTGAACTCGTTGACAAATAAATTATGGTTTCAAGCGGGGATCGGCATTATCCTGGCTTTGGTCATTATTCGCCTCTTTATAGAAGTCGAGGCAATCTTCGACCCGCTCTTTATTATTGCCGGAACTATTTTTGTTCCGTTGCTGCTCGGGGGAGTTCTGTTTTATCTGACGCGCCCTTTGCTGCATTTTCTCGAGAATCGGAAGTTTCCGAAATGGTCGGGAATTCTGATTATCGTGCTGTTGATCTTATTGGTCTTTTACCTATTGTATGCAATGATTGGCCCGATTGTTTCGAGCGAGGTCAACAGGCTCGTTGATAATAGCCCGGCTATTATTGAAGACGTAGAAGGATACACAGAATATGTATTGGCTCAGCGCGAACGCCTGCCAATATCTGTAGAAGAGCAGCTTAATGATATGAGCGGACAAATCGGCGAACGCATCGGGGATGTCGGCGGATGGATCATCTCGTTCCTGACGAGTTTCATCTCTGGCTTAATTAGCTTGGTGCTCGTTCCGTTTTTCCTTATTTACTTGCTCGTCGACCACAAGAAATTTGTGCCGTTTGTTTCCGGATTTTTTACCGGACAGCGCAAACTTTGGGTCATTAAGACATTGAAGGACATTGACCACACGCTGCGTTCCTATATTCAAGGGCAGTTGTTTGTCAGCTTCCTTGTCGGGCTTATGCTGCTGCTCGGATACTGGATCATCGGATTGGATTATGCGCTGTTGCTTGCCATCATCGGTATGGCAACAAACGTCATTCCGTTCCTCGGGCCGTATATTGCCGTTGTGCCGGCGATGCTCATCGCCCTTGTGCAGGATCCGATTATGGCCGTGTATGTCGCGATCATCATGCTCATCGCCCAACAAATCGAAAGCAATTTCATTACGCCGAACGTTATGGGCAATGCGCTCGATGTCCACCCGTTAACCGTTATCACCGTGCTTCTTGCAGCCGGAAATATTGCCGGATTATGGGGCATTATCCTGGCGATTCCGTTCTACGCTGTTGTTAAAACAGTTGTTAAAAACGTATACGCCAGACGGCGGGAAATCCGTTCGACCGCAACCAAAGAAGTATAATTCGAATCCACAGCCTTGGCTGTGGATTTTTTTATGCAATAAGCTTGACGAAAAACAGTTTAGCCCCTAAACTGTTAATGTTAGTTGAGGGGGTAAACCATTTATGGATCATCGAATTACAGAAGCGGTGGAATTGTTTCAGGAAGTGCTTTTTTACGGAACAGAGCGTGTGATTCGTTCAGTCGACAATCCGTTATGGGAAGAGTTTTCGCCTGAACAAATGCAGTCGCTGAAACTGATCAGCAAAGAAGGCCAGATCACATCGGCCAGGCTGGCGATTCTTCAAGGCGTCCATAAAAGTGCCGTGTCGAACCGCACGAAAAAGTTATTGCAAAAAGAACTCATTCAAGTGGTCCAAACGGCAGACCGGCGTGAAAAACTGCTGGAATTGACCGATGCAGGCCATGCGGTTCTGGAAGAGTCCGATCGCATTTTGGCGGAGTATTTGGAAAAACTAATGTCGGAGCAAGTGAACGACCATGAAATCGACCAATTCCTTTCGATCTTCAGAAAGCTTCGGACAATTATAAAGACGGAAGGTGTGTAAGGCGTGCAAACGGTATTAAAATTAAAATGGCCCATTACGATTGGGCTGATTGTGCTGACAGCAGTATTATTTTTATTGGCACCCAATTTAACAGAACAAGCAGAAGAAGCCGGATCGTTTCAGTTGTCCGATAACGCGGATTCGCAGCGTGCCGCAGCTATTTTAGACTCAGCGGAAGCTTCGGGCCAAACAATATCGCTTGTCATTCAGCTCGATTCTGAACTTGACGAGACGGCGCGGCAACAGATTGCCGCCATGAAAACAGAAATCGAAGCACTCGGGGATCCAGTAACTACTGTGCTCGACCCGTTTGAAAACCAAGAGTTGGAAGACCAGCTCGTTTCCGGAGACCGAAAAACGGTCTTGCTTCCCGTAACAGTGGAAGGAACCGACGAACAAATCGAAGCTTTAGTCAGCAACATCCGAGAACAAATCGTTCCTGAAGATTTGACTGTTTACTTGACTGGTGAAGCCATCATCAATCAGGACGTCAACACAAGTGCGCAGGAAGGGCTGAAGAAAACGGAAATCATTACAGTGGTATTGATTTTTGGATTGCTCTTGGCAGTATTCCGCTCGTTCATCACGCCAATTATCCCGCTTGTTGCAGTAGGCATCAGCTATTTGCTCAGCCAATCGCTTGTGGCTTTTTTCATCGATTGGTTCGGGTTTCCAGTATCGAACTACACACAAATTTTCCTCGTGGCCATTTTATTTGGGCTCGGGACAGATTACTGTATTTTGCTGCTCAGCCGTTATAAAGAAGAGCTGACAGAAGGCAAAGCAGTGCAAGAAGCGATTTTGAACACGTACCGTACTGCCGGCAAAACACTATTTATCAGCGGCATCTCCGGACTGGTCGCATTCGCGGCAATCGGATTTGCAGAGTTTCCGATATTTAAGTCAGCTGTAGCTGTAGCAGTAGGCATCGGCGTGCTGCTGATTGTCCTGTTTACGGTAATGCCATTTTTCATGGCAGTGCTGAAAGAAAAATTATTTTGGCCGAGTAAGAAGTCGGCCTCCCACAAAGATAGCAAGTTGTGGATTTGGATTGGCAAGTTGTCCGTCAACCGGCCGCTATGGTCCATGCTGCTTGTGGCGGCGATTACGTTGCCGCTCTTGTTTTCATACAATAACGACTTGTCATTCAATACTGTAGACGAAATCAGCTCGGATTATGAATCAGTCAAAGGGCTGAACGCGATTGAAGAAGCGTTCGGCGCAGGCAACACCATGCCGGTTCAAGTAGTCATTAAAGCTGACGAGCCGTTGACGGCAGAACAAACAATTCCATACGTGGATGCACTGGCGCAAGACTTGGAAAAAGTCGATGGTGTTGACACAGTGCGTGCCATTACACGTCCGACCGGCGTTGTGATCGATGAATTTTACGTCGATCATCAACTAGGCTTGATTGCGGATGGCTTGGGCGAGGCGAATGACGGAATTGGGGAAGTGCAATCGGGGCTTTCCGAAATCCAGGCGAACCTCGCAGACATTAGCGAGCAGGCCGGGGGAGACGGGCTTCGCGAAGCGGCAGCTGGATTGTCGCAAGTAAACGGCCAGCTGACGCAGATCTCAGGCGGGCTCCAGCAAACCGGCAACATTGAACAAACGATCGGTGCACTGGCTCAAGTAAACGCCGGCCTTGCCGGCATTGAACAAGGGCTCGGCACTGGTGCTGCACAGTCGGATGAACTCTCGGGCGGACTTGCCGCTTTAGCGGACGGCATCAACGCTTCATCTGATGGCCTGACCGAAATCACGGGAGGTCTTGAAGGCATTGCTGAAGTGCTGGAAGGCATCAGCGAAAGTGAAGCGGTTCGCGGAACAGGGATTTACCTTCCGGAAGGAACACTCGACAATGAAGAATTCGGGCCGCTGCTCGATCAGTTTTCATTTGCATCCGGTGAAGGAATGCTGATGGAAGTAATATTGGAAGAAAATCCGTATTCGCCGGAAGCGATCGACATCGTCGGCGATTTAAAGCAAGCAGCCGAACGAAGCGTCAACAACACACCGCTTGAAGGCGCAGAAATCGCTTACGGTGGAGTGCCGAGCATCAACAGCGACTTGAATGATATTTCCGCAAGCGACTTTACGCGGACTGTCAGCATCATGCTGGCGAGTTTGTTTATCGTCTTGGCGATAACGCTGCGTTCATTTATTATGCCGCTGTTCATGATTGCGTCTCTTTTGTTGACTTATTACAGTTCGATTGCGATTACCGAATTGATTTTTGTGCACGCGCTCGGCTATGACGGGATTACATGGGCAGTGCCGTTCTTCGGTTTTGTCATGCTCGTCTCGCTCGGCATCGACTACTCGATTTTCCTGCTCGACCGCTACCGTGAGGAAGCATTGACAGCAGCAGATTTCTCGCAGGCGATGCACCGGTCAATGGCGAAAATGGGGACGGTCATCATTACCGCAGCTATTTTGCTTGCCGGAACATTCGGCGCGATGCTGCCATCGGGCGTACTCAGCTTGATGCAAATCGCAACCATCGTTATTACAGGCTTGCTGCTGTATGGCCTGGTCGTCCTGCCGCTTTTGGTGCCGGCGATCACAGTTTCATTTGGTGGCGGCGCTTGGTGGCCATTTGGATTGAGAAAGAAAAAGTAAATGTGAAGGGCTGCCGGTCTGGCAGCCCTTTTTCTATTATTTCCGCAAACGGCGAAGCGCATGGCAGGCGTGCTATAATGGAAACAGAAATCCAAAGAAGAAATGGGGATGTCCTGTGCTGACATTTGAACAAAAACTAGAAGTGATCGAAGCTTTTCCAGAACTGACGCGCAAAGAAGTATCAATGAAACGTGTAAATTTCCAATTTGAAGAAAGTCTCTACGATAAGAAAAACGTCGTGTACCATTTGCATCCAAACGGCAACGGCTTTGTGTTTGTCGGTGACTTGCCACATTACGAGGCGGACGGGCGCGGGCTGGTCAACGTTCGTGATTTCTCAGCCGATCAATTGCGCAGCATCATTGCGGATTCTATTGATTATTTAGCAAAAGAGCCGGAACCGCCTTATGACAAAACATGGACGAACAAAGAAGGCGAAAAGCTGGATTTGGTTTATGAAGAACCGTTTTGGAACGTCTATACAGGAAAAAACCTGGAAGAAAGCTTCGGCACATTTGACGACGCAGAAGACTATTTATTGGATCAAGGGTTCAACGAGCAAAACAGATGAACACACGGCATCTCGGGGAACAGGAAAGCTGGCCGTTCGAGTTACTGCTGGAAGCCGATCCGTCGCGTCAGCTGATCACGGTGTACATGCATCAGGGCCATTGCTTTGTAGCTGAGCAGCAAGACGGAATTATGGGTGTTTTTGTTCTGCTCGCACTGGACGAAGAGACAGTAGAGATTAAAAATATCGCACTTGCCGAACGCGAGCGCGGAAAAGGGTTGGGCCGCAAGTTGGTCATAGCGGCGCTTGCTGAAGCTCAGCGACTCGGGTTTCGGCGTGTTGAAATCGGCACCGGCAATTCAAGTCTTGGCCAATTAGCGCTTTACCAAAAATGCGGCTTTCGTATGCATGCCGTCGACCGGGATTTTTTCTTGCGGAATTATCCGGAGCCGATTTTCGAAAACGGCATCGAATGCCGCGACATGGTGCGCCTTGTATATCATTTTTAAAACGAATGCTCGAATGCATTCGTTTTTTTGTTTGTTCTAAAACAGAGGAAAAAGAAGCAAAATCGGTTCGTTTTCGGTATGCTGTGAAGAGAGGTGAGGAAATGTTCAAAAAAGTGATTTTGCATACGGATCGATTGAGTGAATTAAAAGGGTTTTA
>JASKZU010000106.1 GCA_030147455.1 Planococcus sp. (in: firmicutes)
GATCCTTGCATCTTTTCTCCTCCTCCTTCCTGATTTCCAGCTCCTTGTATCTAAAAATTCAGATTATTATAGTACCTTTATATCATAAATCATTGGTTCTTTCTACTCTTTTTTTGATTTAATCTAATATATTTCATTAAAAATATAAGTAAAAAGACTTTTGTTATTTATAAAAATTCTATTAAATGAAATAAAGAGTTCCTTTTACTCACTTTATTACAATTACTTTTGTACTACCCTTAATAAAATTAAAAGTCTTGTCTACTTTTAACTAAAAATCATTCCACCTCTATAAAAAAGAAAAAGACTGAGAAATTTATTCTCAGTCTTTTCAGAGTGTTGAGTAAGACTACTTAGTAATAAATAGATTTTAAGTAAAAGAGAAAAGCTAGATGAAAGAGATGAGAAAATCTCAAAGTGGAGTGGAAGTCGGCGACTCAAGCGGGAGTAGCGCGAGCTGAAGACCCTGCAAGCGAATCAGCGAAGTGAACCTGAGCGGATTCGTTTGCGAAGCTCGAACAGAGTGAGAGTTGAGCAGGCGGGTTTTAGCGACAGCGACGAAGCGGCTGAGGCCGTGCCCGCTGAACGCGTCCGACTGGAGCGAAACGTAAAAAGGCTGTCGAAGTTTCTCGACAACCTAAAAAGACTGAGAAATTTATTCTCAGTCTTTTTCTTATTAAGATTCGTTCCAGAAACCGATGATGCCGTTTCTTCTATAAATAATCTCTTTTTCCTCAAGCCGTTTTAAAACTTTAGTTAAGGTCTGGTGAGAGATATTCAAATCATGGGTTATTTCTTTAATAGTTTTGAAAAGGACACCTTCGCTTGATGCATTCTTTATGAAATACTCCATAAATCGTTCGCCGATCTCTGCTGTTCGAGCAGTTTCCGATGAAAAATAATGGCGGCATTCTTTTAGGATTTTCTCTTCAGAAAAAGGACGCGCAGAATATGCTGCGTTATTTTCAACTGCTTTCACTTTCATCACCTCCAAACCTGGTTCTGAATTCATGTAATAGTTCTCTATACCCGCTCACTGTGATAATATACACGGAATATCAATTTATCCTTAAAATTCCATTAGGTTTTTTTGCGACCCATTTTATGTATATCAATATGAACCTTTATACCTGTTTCGTTATTATAGATAAAGAAAAGAGACGAAGAAATCTTCGCCTCTTTTCTAGAAGTCGTCTTATTACTATGCCTTCATCTTCAGCTCAATAAATGATTTTAGCGCATGAATTCCTTGAATGCAGTCTGATAAAGAAGACCATTCTTTTGGATGATGGCTTACTCCGTCCTTGCTGCGGACAAAAAGCATTGCAACCGGGATATGGCGACCGATAATCATGGCATCGTGCCCGGCCCCGCTTGGAATCCTGACTGGGGTTATTCCATGTTGCTGCAGCACGCCAGCCAGCTGCTCTTGCAGCTCATTGTCAATCGGAACCGGGGCGATGCTTGTATTTTGCTGGATTGAAAGCGCTACTTCACGCGAAGCTGAAACTTCTTCTGCCAGCAAACGGATTTTCTCTACCAGCAGATCTCTCGGCTCACGGTAAATGTCGCGTGCATCCACGTGCAAAACGACTCGCTCTGGAATAACATTGATGCCGTTAGGAAAAACGTCCAGTTTTCCTACTGTAGCTACAGCTGTATCGCTGACTTGCCCTGGAATTACAGGCAGTCGGCTGACGAATTCGCCTGCAGCTACTAAACTGTCTTTACGGCCGTGCATCGGCGTATTTCCTGCGTGTCCAGCCTGGCCGGAAAACTCTATTTGCATCCATGCCGGCCCCGCGATCCCGCTGACAATTCCTACTGGCTGATTTTCTTGCTCCAGCTTTGTTCCTTGCTCGATATGAACTTCAACAAACAATTCCAAATCGGACAAGTCACGAACCGATTGCTGGAACGAAGCAAGAGAACTGCCGTATGACTCAAGAACCGATGCCAGATTTTCCCCGTTATAATCGGTCAATTGCTTTTGCTCGTCCTCCGAGACGTCGCCTGTCATTGCCCGGCTTCCCGTCAACCCGCTATTAAAACGCGATCCTTCTTCGTCAGTAAAGATAATCATTTCATAAGGCTTTTCTGGCGTAAATTCAGTATCTTTCCAAGCTTCCACTACTTCAAGCGCAGAAAGCACACCTAATGGGCCATCAAAGTTCCCGCCATTTGGCACACTGTCAACATGCGATCCTGAAGCGATGGCCGGACCGTCCTGCTTTCCTTTCAACACGCCAAATACATTGCCAGCACCATCTTCTGTTACTTCCAGCCCCGCCTGAACCATCCATGACTTGACCAATCGTTTGGCTTGTTTCTCTTCTTCCGACAAACCGGGCCTTTTTACGCCCCCCGGCTGTGTATATCCAATTTCAGACAGCTCTTGAAGACGTTTGGCAACGCGCTGTCCATTGACGCCTGAGTGGTCTAATGCATAATCGTATGCTCCAGTTAATTGTTCGTATACCTTCATAAGTTTCAGATGGCCTCCATCAGTTTAAAGATTTTTATTTAGGAATGAATAAGCATATTGAGCGTAAAGCTCAGCCCCTGTCGCGAGCGCCTCCTCGTCGATATTAAATCGTCCATGGTGATGCGCCCATTCAGTATCTTTTTCAGGATCGCCAGAACCGACCAACGCAAAACAGCCGGGGGCTTCATCTAAGAAAAACGAAAAATCTTCTCCGCCCATTGTCGGCTCTTCTGCATATAAAGCATCTTCGCCAAACGCTTCCGCTGCAACCGATTGGGCGTGCTCTGCGCTTTCGGGATCATTGATGACTGCTTGGGTTCCACGTGTATATTCGACCTCGGCAGTCCCTCCGTACAATTCAGCCGTATTTCTCGCATAGACTTCCAACTGCTTTTCAATATGGTTGCGGACATCCGGATCGAAACACCGGACCGTTCCTTCAATAACCGCATTTTCTGCAATTATGTTAAACCGTGTGCCAACCTCCATTTTTCCTACAGTAACAACTGCCGGCTGTTTTGGATCGATTGTCCGGGACACGATCGACTGCACGTTCATAACAAATGAAGAAGCCATCACCGAAGCGTCAATACATGCTTCAGGCATCGCACCGTGCCCCCCGCGGCCTGTTAAACGAACACGAAAAATATCTGCGGAGGCAAACGATGGACCAGCAGAACAAGCGATTTTTCCGGTTGGGCTTTGCGACCAGATGTGGATGCCAAAGACGTTGTCAACACCTGACATCCCTCCTTGCGCAACCATTTCTTTTGCTCCGGTTGCAACTTCTTCAGCAGGCTGGAACAAAAAACGGACTGTTCCGGCTAGCTCTTCTTTTACAGAAGCAAGAGCTTTTGCCGCGATAAGAAGCATGGCCGTATGTGCATCATGCCCGCATGCATGCATTTTGCCAGATTCTTTCGAGCGGTATGAAACGTCTGTCAATTGTTCAACCGATAATGCATCCATATCCGCCCGAAGCGCTACTGTTTTTCCTGGTTTTCCGCCAACCAGTTCGCCCACCACTCCTGTCGGATCGAGTTTACGGCATGTAATACCGAGACTGGTTAGATAATTGGCTACAAACTCAGTTGTCCGGTATTCTTCCCAAGACAATTCAGGTTCGCTATGGAGCTTTCGGCGAATGCCGATCAGCTCTTCCTGATTTTCTAGAATATATTGTTTGATTGACTGATGAATCATAATTATTCCCCCTACGTTTACAAGAATCCAACAAAAATGCCGGCAAGAATGACCGAAACAATTGTCACGGTAATAAAGCCTGCTACAAGCATCGGCGGCAGCATTCGGCTTGTCAGCATCTCCCGTTCTTCCTCATCTTGAGTTAATGCATTGATAACTTCCACCGTGATGATGTAATCGGCAGGAAATCCGTAAAGTGCAGTCAACGAGCAAGCAAAAGCCATTTCTTTGCTGACCTTGAGGATTTTTCCGATAATGAACGAAAAAATGTACATGCCGACGAGTCCGATAATGATACAGCCAATCAATGGATAAAGAATTTCCAGCATCATCTGTGGTGTCGCAGTCTTCAATCCGTCAAAAATGAACAGCAGCAATGCCATGATGGCGAATCCAAAGCCGTTCGCTTTTTGCAGCGGATGGCGTTCCAAAAACCCAACCGAACGCGCGATAACCCCAAACAGCAAGCACAAGACATAAGGGCTGATCTCAACGACCGGCGCTGCAAAAGAAGAAGCCAAATAAGCCGCATATCCGACAAGAGCCAAACGGAAAAATTTAAAGAAATCAGTGTTGTATTTGTCGGGCAAAGAGGCAAACAGCCGCGGCTTTTCATCTTGCTTTTTCGGTGCAGCAGGCTGTGAAAGAGCTTCTGTCTTTTGAAGGTCGCCGCTGCGGTATTTCTTCAGCAAATTGCGTCCTTCTTTTTTCAGCATGACCGAAGTCAACGGATAACCCGCAAAGCCTTGAATCACATAAATGACAATGGCAAACACAGCCAAAGTCGGCAACCCAGCAGCAGCAGCGCCTTCCGACATGATCAGAGCAGAGACCAATCCGCCGACAAGCGGTGGAATAGCGACGATAACCGTTTGGAAATCAAACAGCAACGTGCCAATGGCCAATAGGAAAACAACAATGCCTAAAATTCCTGATAAAGCGATGAGAATAGTTCGCCACTGTTTTTTCAGTTCATCGAGCGACAACAATGTTCCCATGTTGGTAATCAGCAAATAAATCAGCATCGTTGCAACGACTGGCGGAATTCCTCCAAGCGATACAATGTCTTCGGGGAAAAACGTCCAGTACCCAATCAAAAACAGCATTCCGCTGACAAAAATAGAAGGAATCCAGGCTTTGGTTCGGATAGAAATCGTTTCACCAATAAATAAAATAAAAATCATTATGGCCAATGCCAGCATTTGAGACATCTAAATTCCTCCTATGGGCGCCTCAATATTATAGAAATACAAGTTTTCTATCAAAGGCTGTTAGTTTTAAGCAATAGTATCACAGAACTCCTGCGTAGAAAATAAAATTTACCGACTATTTCGAAATAACTTTCAACTTAAC
>JASKZU010000013.1 GCA_030147455.1 Planococcus sp. (in: firmicutes)
TGTCCTTCTGCTTGAAGGCGCCCTTTCATCATGGCGAGCGGTGCCATGAACAGCACAGCAAATGCACCGGCCCGGAGCAAGCCGGCAAGTGCCGGATCGCCCATATGTCCGGCAAAAAAGCCGGCACCGGCATAGAGAACCAAAAAGGCGAAAACCGAAATGCCCGAAACAAGCCCAAATGCTGTACGTAAAACACCAGCATGGGCGGACGCTGGCCGTTCAGCCAACAGCTTGGATACAGCCACCGCAAACCCATAGGAAGTCCAAATACCGAAAATCGCAACAAACGGATAAACTTGCTGGTAAATATAAAACCCTTCATCCCCAACCAGATTTTGAAACGGCACCCGGTAAACGGCGCTCAGCAGCTTGACAAAAAAGCCGGCCAGCGTCAAAAGTGCCGCTCCTTTCATAAAGGCTTTCATGGAAGATTGCGTCGTCATTCTCTTACTGCCTCCGTCAACCGACTGACGCCTCTTCGCGAAGCGAGTTCGACAAGATTTCCATCATGCCTTCGAGCACATCAAACGGATGCTGCTTGCCGGCTTTTTTGCCGTCTACCGTCAAGACCAATGCCTGGTTCGCCATGGAGAAGCCGACTGCCCGCCCATAAGCGCTGGATGCGGCCACCGCTTGGCCGCCATCGATCGATTGTGTGCCTGCTTCGCTCAATTTGATGGTCACGCGGTCGCCTTGCTGCTTGATCGATTCAACGCCGGTCGCGCGTGCCCATACTTTCATACGGGCAATCCGCAGCAATTGCTCGGCTTCGATCGGCAAATCGCCGAAGCGGTCGATCAGTTCGTCCTGAAGGTCGGCCATTTCTTCGGCCGTCTCCATATTTTTCACGCGCTTGTACATTTGAATTTTCTGGTACCCATCTGCGATATAGCTGTCCGGGATATAAGCATCTTCTGCGAGTGAGATCTCCACTTCCGGCACCACTTCTTTTTTCATGCCGGTGCGGCGCTCTTCAATCGCTTCTTCGAGCATTTGCGAATACAAGTCAAAGCCGACCGAATCGATAAAGCCATGCTGCTGGGAACCGAGCAAGTTGCCCGCTCCGCGAATCGACAAGTCGCGCATCGCAATCTTAAAGCCGGAGCCGAGTTCGGTAAATTCCTTGATTGCCATCAACCGTTTTTCCGCAACATCGGTCAGTACTTTGTCGCGCTGGTACATAAAGTACGCATACGCCACACGGCTTGAACGCCCGACGCGCCCGCGTAATTGGTAAAGCTGCGACAAGCCCATGCGGTCCGCATCGTAAACGATTAACGTGTTGACGTTCGGGATATCGATGCCGGTTTCAATGATTGTCGTCGTAACGAGCACGTCATATTCACCGTCCAAAAATCCGAGAATGATCGATTCGAGTTCAGATTCGGTCATTTGCCCGTGGGCATAGCCGACGCGCGCTTCCGGAACCAGCTGCTGGATCTCGTCTACTTTTCGAGTCATGTCATCAACCCGGTTGTATAGGTAAAATACCTGACCGCCGCGCGCCATTTCGCGTTCGATCGCCTCGCGTACAAGCCCGCCGTTATGTTCCATGACATAGCTTTGCACCGGGAATCGGTTGGCGGGCGGCGTTTCGATAACAGACAAATCACGTACGCCAATCATCGACATGTGAAGCGTACGCGGAATCGGCGTTGCCGTGAGCGTCAATACATCGACTGTTGCCTTCAGTTGTTTGATTTTTTCTTTATGCGTCACCCCAAAGCGCTGTTCTTCGTCAATGATCAACAGCCCTAAGTCTTTATAAAGAACGTCTTTTGACAAAATCCGGTGCGTGCCGATCACGACATCGACCGAACCGTTTTTTAGCCCTTTAACTGTTTCGGCTTGCTGCTTTTTCGAACGGAAGCGGCTCATAAGGCCCACTTCGATCGGATAGTCTTTAAAGCGTTCGCTCATCGTTTCAAAGTGCTGCTGGGCAAGAATCGTCGTCGGCACCAAAAAGGCTACTTGCTTCCCGTCGAGCACCGCTTTAAAAGCCGCCCGGATGGCTACTTCGGTTTTCCCGTATCCGACATCGCCACAAATTAAACGGTCCATCGGGCGTTTGCGTTCCATGTCTTTTTTCACTTCTTCGATTGACCGCAGTTGATCGACCGTTTCCTCATATGGGAACTCGGTTTCGAATTGGCGTTGCATGTCCTGGTCTTCCGTAAATGCAAAACCTTCAAGTGCTTCGCGCTCGGCATACAGCTTGATCAAGTCATCCGCAATGTCCTGTACGGCGGCTGATACTTTCGTGCGCGTCTTTTTCCATTCAGCGCCGCCCATTTTATGGAGCTTCGGCTCTTTTTCCTCTGAAGCGATATACTTCTGGACCAAATCGATTTTATCAACCGGCACAAACAACTTGTCTTCGCCTTTGTAAACGATGTGGAGATAATCTTTATGCACACCGCCGCTCTCGAGTGTTTCAATGCCGACAAAGCGGCCGATGCCGTGGTGGATATGGACGATATAGTCGCCCGGCTTAATTTCCGAGTAGCTTTTGATGCGCTCGGCATTCGTCAGCTTTTGCGCACGGGTCTTTTTCTTCGGCTGCTTTTTAAACAATTCCGCGTCCGTCACGAGTGCCATACGCTGCAGCGGCATTTCAAAGCCGCCAGACAACTCCCCGTCCACCAAGTAGATCTTGCCGTCCTGCAGTTCAGTGGAATCGGTGATGATTTCCGCTTCCATGCCGTAATCGTCCAGCACCGAGCGGACTTTTTGAAGGCGCTCCTCGCCGCTTGCGACGATAAATACGCGGAATTTTCCGAGCGTCCAGCGTTCCATTTCATTTTGCAGCAAATTCATTTGCCCATGGAACGATTGCATCGGCTTGCACGAATAGGCAATTGATTTTTTGATTGTAACGAGCGGGAACGTGCGGGTAAACAGCGACAGGAAATTAACCTGCTGCTTTAGTTTCGCCAGCACATCGCGAAACGGATAAGCAAGCGGCACGTCGTGAAGAAACTTTCCTTCTTCAAGCAGCGAGATGGTCCATTCAGCTTCCTCGCGCTCCAGTGTTTCGGTCATTTCCTGGATGCGTCCAAGCTCATCGAAAAACACTAGCCCGTCCGCAGGGAAGTAATCCCCGAGACAAGCGGTTTGCGTCTCGACCAGCGCAGCGTATTTTGCCAGTTGCTCGGGATCGTTGCCGCTTCGGAGCGTTTCGATATCGTGCTGGATATTCTGAAGCATCAGCTCTTTTGTTTCATCGCTTTTCAGTTTTTTCAGACTCGCCGCAAGTTGGTCTTCCAAACGGTCGGCCAGCAGCCGTTTTTGCCCAGCCGACAGCACCAGCTCTACAGCCGGCAAAATGCACAGCGAATCGATTTTCTCGAGCGAGCGCTGGTCTTCTGCAGAAAACAGCCGGATTGAATCTACTTCCGTATCAAATAATTCAATGCGCACGGGATGCTCGAAATGAAGCGGATACACATCCAAAATACCTCCGCGTAAAGCGAATTCGCCTGGAGACGTCACCATGGTGGTGCGCGAATACCCCATTGCTACAAGCTTTAACAGCCACGTTGCTGTATCCAGTTCTTCACCGCCCTGAACGCGCAGCGTGGCGCCTTCCCACTGCTCGGCAGATGGCAGCAGCTTGCGCATGCCGGAAACCGGTGTGACATAAATGCCTTTTCCGGTCGACTTCATATGATTCAGTGTATCGATGCGGTGGGCGCGCAGTTCAGGTCCTGAAAAAGACACGTCCGCAGCAATTGTTTCTTCAGCTGGATATAAATGTACAAGTGCTTCCCCGAGCAGCCGCACCAAGTCATCGTAAACACGCTGGGCATGAAGCAAGTTCGGTGTCACCACCAGCAAGGGCTTGTTCTGCGTTTCATAGACTGCCTGGTAGAAAATTGGGCGGGCGCTGCCGGACAGCCCAGAGAGAAGCTGGTGATCCTGTCCTTTGGTAAGATCGGCAATAAATCGTTGTGTATGGGAATCCCCTAGAAATGTCTGCAGGATATGCTGCATGAAGATTCCTCCTTCCTGTAGAAAATAAGCCGTTTAATGACTTTTTTACCCGATTAAAATTGGCGGGAAACGGAAAAAAGCTTTGGACGCCTATGCGCCAAAGCGGTTATGCTCCGTTGAATTCGTTCATGACTTCCTTGAAAGGCTTTTGAAGCCAATAATTGCAGGCCTCTGCACTTTTTTTGACCGCGTGTGCCATCTCCGGTTTTTCTTCGTCGCGGAAACGGGCCAGCACATAGTCCGGCACTTTCATGCCTGCAGGCGGGCGGCTGATGCCAATGCGCATGCGGTTAAACTGCTGGGTGCCGAGGTGCTGAATCAATGACTTGATGCCGTTATGGCCGCCTGCACTGCCTTTTTGGCGAAGCCTTAATTGCCCGGTCGGCAGATCCAGGTCGTCATAGATGACGACAATATCTTCAAGGTCGACGTTATAGTAATTCATTAGCGGGCCGATGCATTCACCGGATAAATTCATATAAGTAAGCGGCTTGACGAGCATCACTTTTCCTTCAGGCCGGTGGATGACCGAATACATGCCCTTGAATTTAGACTGTGTAAGCGGCGCATTCCAATCGGATGCCAAGCGGTCGATGACGCGAAAGCCGATATTATGGCGTGTATCTTCGTATGTTTTGCCTGGATTGCCCAAGCCGATGATCATTTTCATAGCAAACTCCTTTTGGTTCTTCGCTGCCTCTAGTTTACCACAACCTGCGCCCGTACAAAAAACAGGGACTGCGTAGTGACAGTCCCTGTTTGGGCATTATGCTGCTTATTCTTTTGAATCTTCGTCGGAATCGTTTCCGCCGTCACCAATTACTTCAGGCTCATTGCCTTCGTCTGGCGTTTCAAGCTCATCCATTTCTTCCTGCGTACGCGGTGCTGTAACAGAAACGAGAAGGAAGTCATCTTCGTCCAGAAGTTCAAAGTTGAATTGGCCGCGGATATCGCTGACCGACAATGATTCGCCGATTTGCAATCCGCTGACATCGATATCCAATGAATCCGGGATATCGCTTGGTTTTACGCGAATGTT
>JASKZU010000169.1 GCA_030147455.1 Planococcus sp. (in: firmicutes)
CATGCAGCGGGCGATGGACATACAGAAGACGCACATGGCCATGATGAAGACGGACACGAAGAAGGGCATGAGCATGGCCACGACGGGCATGACCATGGCTCTACAGACCCGCACGTCTGGATTTCTCCGGTGCTGAGCCAGCAGCTGGCTGCTTCTGTCCGCGATTCACTGGTCGAAGCAGATCCGGACCATGCCGAAGAATTCGAACAAAACTACGAAGAACTTGTTGCTGAACTTGAGGAGCTGGATGAGTCTTTCCAACAACTTCATACAAAAGTAGAGCGCGACACGTTCTTTGTTTCCCATTCAGCTTTTGGCTATCTTTCAGGCCCTTATGGCTTTAACCAAATATCTGTTGCCGGATTGAACAGCCAGAACGAACCGTCACAGCGTGAGTTGACGCAAATTGTCGACATGGCGCGTGAAAAAAATATTGAATACATTGTTTTTGAGCAAAATGTCTCTTCTAATCTGACCGAAGTCATTCAAAAAGAAGTAGGTGCAGAAGCAATTCAAATGCACAACCTCGGCGTTTTGACGCAAGAAGACATTGACAACGAAGAAACATACTTCACGTTAATGGAAAGAAACCTAGAAGTACTCGAAACTGTTCTCAATTAATCGAAACCCCGCCGAACTAGCTTCGGCGGGGTTTTTTATAGCAATACGCGATA
The DNA here is from genome assembly GCA_030147455.1 of Planococcus sp. (in: firmicutes). Classification (GTDB taxonomy): domain Bacteria; phylum Bacillota; class Bacilli; order Bacillales_A; family Planococcaceae; genus Planococcus. Next base: position 675 of record JASKZU010000169.1, read on the forward strand.
GCCGATGCCCGGTTGGCTGCTGAGTGTGATGTGGCCTTTGGCAACGCGGATTTTCGGCTCCGTTATGTCTTGTTCCCAGAAGTGGGAAGAATCCGAGAAATCTCCAGTCAATCGGACAGCCGGCAATGAAGAGAGCGCCAAATTGTGCGCTTTGGATACTCCAAATTCAATCATGCCTCCCACCCACATTTCCACATGATTTTGCCGGCAATAGTCGACGATTCTTAGTGTCTCTGCCCAACCGCCAAGGCGTCCAGGCTTAAGCACAATAGTATCTCCAGCCTGTTCCAGCGTCATGCGCTTGACGTCTTCCAAGCTGGTGATGCTTTCATCCAGGCAGATCGGCGTCTGCATTGCTCGACGGGCATTACGGTGGCATTCCCATTCCTGTTCTCCGTAAGGCTGTTCAATCAATGAAAATCTGATGCTGTCAAAAGCAGCCAGCTGTTCCAGCGGCTTGCCGGAAAAACTGCCGTTGGCATCAGCATAAAATACGATACTTGGGTAAGATGCGACTATTGCTCTTAGCTTTTCCGCATCAGAAGCTGGTGAAATCTTGATTTTGATGCGCCGGTAGCCTTTCTGCACCGCGGCTTCCACTCCCGCTGCCAAATTGCCGCTGTCAGCAGCAACGACGACGCCTGCAGGTATAGGTTCGTCGATGCCGCCAATATAGCTGTAAAGCGGAACGTCAGCGTGTTTGGCAAACAAATCCCATACAGCCATTTCCAGTGCCGCTTTCGCCATATGATTGCCTTTGATTTTGGACAACAACCGGTCGGCTTCATAAGGATTATTCAGTTGCCGGCCGGTAAGTAACGGCGCAATCACCTTTTCCATAACGAAACGGCTCCCGGTTACGGTTTCTTCTGTATACCACGGCGTATCGAATGCCACACATTCGCCGTATCCTTCTATGCCGTCGTTGGAACGAAGGGACACGACAGTCACTTCACGCTCGTTTACTTGCTGCAATACGGTTATAAATGGTTGCTTTAATGGCTGCTTGACGCTATGAAATTGAATGGATTCAATTGTTAGAGCCATTTTTTCAATTCCCTTCTCAGCAATTTATTCGAAGCGCTGCGCGGCAATGCATCCACAACATGAAATTGCTTGGGCACTTTATATCCTGCCAATTGTTCACGGCAAAACCCAGCCAGCTGGCCTGCTGCCTGTGGGTCGTTCAATACCACAAAAGCTGCCGGCACTTCTCCCCACCGGGCGTCCGGCATTCCGCACACGCCTGCTTCTTGAACGGCAGGATGCGCCATCAGCGCTTTCTCGATTTCTGCCGGGTAGACGTTCTCCCCTCCCGAAACGATAAGATCCGAGCGCCTGTCCACAACAAATAAATAGCCTTCTGCATCTAAAAAGCCGATATCGCCCGTCGGCAGCCACCCATCGGCTGCAAGCGGCTGACCTTCGAAGCTGCCGATATATCCAGGGGATACGTGCGGCCCTTTGATGAAAATTTCACCTTGCTCATTTGCTTGTTTGTCGTCGCCAATTTTCACTTGGTACAAAAACAATGGCTTACCGGCAGAGCCGATTTTTCTTTTAGCATCAGCCGCTTGAAGCGTCGTGGTCTGTGAAGAGGTTTCAGTCATTCCGTATGTCTGCAGCACTTGAATGCCGAGTGCTTCTGAACGTTCAATCGAAGCTACGGGGACGGGTCCGCCGCCAGCCAAAATCTGCTTGAATCTTGGCGACGGCTCTAGTTTATTCTCTTCAATTTCGCGAAGTACCTGCTCGAGCATGACGCCAACCATGGAACTGTGTGTCACACGGCCGCTGCATAGTTCTTCTGCGCACGTTTTTGCATCAAACTTGTCATAAAGTCGGACGCCCATGCCGTACACAAGCGAACGCATCAAAATGGAAAAGCCGCTAATATGAAAAAGCGGCACTGTACATAACCATACATCGTCCGGCGATACGCCGAGGTTCAATGCTGAGGAAACGGCGCTGGAAAAGTGGTTTTCAGCTGTTTGCCGCACACCTTTTGGATTTCCTGTTGTTCCAGATGTATACATGATCGAGATCGTTCCATCACCCGGCCATTCATCTTTTAGCAATACTTGCGTCCGCTCAGCGCCTCTCAATTCCTCAAATGACACTGGGCGTGCAGCAGCTACTTTATCCATTAACAAGGCTTGGGAAAACACATACTCCACTTCTGCATCCTCGATTTGATAAAGAAGCTCGGCTCCAGCAAGCCGCTCATTGAGCAAGACCATTTCACAGCCTATCTGCATGCACGCATACATAATGAACACCGCTTCCGGCTGGGACTTCGAAAGCAATGCCACACGCGAGCTTTTTGAGACGCCATAACTGGCCAACTTTTCGGCATAGCAATGCGACACTTCATCCACTTCGCTAAACGTCCAGGACTTTTCGCCATAGGAAAGCGCGAGCTGGTTGCCGGTAATATATGCGCGCTGTGCCAGCCAATTCGGATAAATCATCTGCATTCTCTCCTCTTTTGTTTACTTGTCCACGAGACTTTGCCAACGCGATTGAAAAAAGCTGCCTTCGAAGAAGACAGCTTTTCAATACAAGTAATAATCAAGGGAAACGCGGGAATTGGCCAAAGTCCGGCTTGCGTTTTTCTTTAAACGCATCGCGTCCTTCTTTTGCTTCATCTGTTGTATAGTAAAGCAATGTTGCATCGCCAGCCATTTGCTGAAGGCCCGCTAGTCCGTCCGTATCCGCATTCATCGCCGCTTTTACAAAGCGCAGTGCAGTCGGGCTCATTTCAAGCATTTCTTCGCACCATTTGACTGTTTCATCTTCCAGCTGCTCATATGGCACGACTGTATTGACCAAGCCCATATCAAGTGCTTCTTGTGCGTCATACTGGCGGCACAAATACCAGATTTCGCGTGCTTTTTTGTGTCCGATAATACGCGCCAAGTAGCCTGAGCCATAACCGGCATCAAAAGAACCAACGCGCGGTCCTGTTTGCCCGAAACGTGCATTGTCTGCAGCAATCGTCAAATCGCAAACTACATGCAGAACATGTCCGCCGCCGATTGCATATCCTGCAACCATCGCTACCACCGGTTTTGGAATCACACGGATCAAACGCTGAAGATCCAATACGTTCAAGCGCGGAATCTCATCTTCTCCTACATAGCCGCCGTGTCCGCGAACCGACTGGTCTCCTCCTGAACAGAAAGCTTTTTCGCCTTCGCCTGTCAGAACGATGACGCCTACATCTGAATTATCGCGTGCGCGTGAAAATGCATCGATCAATTCATGAACTGTTTTCGGACGGAATGCATTGCGCACTTCCGGACGGTTGATGGTAATTTTGGCAATGCCATTATACGTTTCATACTTAATGTCTTCATATGTACGTTCTGTAACCCACTGACGTGTTGTCATGTTAATCCTCCTCGAAAATTCCTTTTAATTGTTCCTTCACTATTGTAGCAAATTCAGCCGGTTTTTCCACGTGAATCGCATGTCCCGCTGAAATCACTTGATGCTTGGCAGATGGCAGCAGCTTTTTCATTTCCGCTGCAATGGCGCAGAACTTTTTATCCAGCTTTCCGGTGACAATAAGGACCGGCATCTTGAGCTGCGGAAGGCATTCCCAGTAAGACGGCTGATGCCCAGTTCCCATGCCAAGCAAACTGTTCGCCAGTCCTTGAGAGGATTGTTCTAAACGCTCGTTTCTGACTTCCTGCTGCCAGGCATCGGGCATTGAACGCTGGCTTTCGAACAGCGGAATATTCTCCCATTTCCCGACAAATGATGCCACGCCGTTGTCATTGATAAATTGAGCCAGTGCGGCATCGCTTTTTCTTCTTTCGCAGCGTGCCTGTTCGTCCGCTAGTCCCGGAGAAGCACTTTCCAGCACAAGCTGTTCTATGCGCTCCGGATACTCGCATGCATAGGCAAGCGCCGTTCGCCCTCCCATCGAATAGCCAAGCAGCGTAAAACGCTGCAAGTTCAGCGTTGCAACGATTTTGTCTAGATCTTCCAGTTGACGTTCCAGACGATAACGGCTGGATTCCAGCGGACTGTCGGTTTTTCCGTGCCCGATCAAATCGATTGCAACGAGCCGGAACTCTGTCCATTCATTTTTCACCCGCTTCCACGTGTGTGTACTGCCGGTAAAGCCGTGAAGCAGGACAATGACAGGAGCGCCGCCTTTCCCGATTGTTTCCACATGATAGCGTACGCCGTTTACATTCAATTCCATCTCTCTAATTCCTCGTTCAAACGGCCCCAGAATTTCCGGTGCGTCTCTACGTTATGCGCACGGTCTGTTGCCACTTCGATTATGCGCACCGGCTTTTCTTTTGGTTCCTTAAGCGCTGCTTGTAATTCCTCTACCGTATCGGCCGCATAATACTCCGCATCATACAACTCTGCTGCTGCTTTAAAGCCAATTCCTGTCGGCGTCCCGAACAGTTCCTCATAGTATCGTTCTTCTTTAGATTGCGGCAAGTAAGAAAAAATACCGCCGCCATCGTTGTTCATGACAACAATGGTTATATCAGATGCCTGCAGCTTCGAGGCGATTAAGCCATTCAAATCGTGCAGCAGTGCCAAGTCGCCGATCAGCAAATAACCGGGCCGCTTGTTTGCTGCCTGAATTCCAAAAGCTGTAGAAACTACGCCATCGATGCCGTTGGCGCCCCGATTGGCATAAATCCGCACATCGCGGCCAGTGGCCTGGAAATACGTATCTGCATCCCGAATCGGCATACTGCTGCTGACAATCAAATCACTGCCATCCAGTTCATTAAAGAGAGCGCGCGCCAGTACTCCTTCGTCCACTTCCTGTTCGCAGTGAATGTTGATCAATTCACGAGCCAGGCCAGCTGCTTTTGTCCACAACCGCCCATACGAGCTGTCTGCATGCGCAACCGGCGCCAACTCCCACAGCACGGATGGATGCTGCTGGATATGATGGGTTACCGCCGATTGAGGATCGCGAACCATTGGGCTTTCGTCGATGACGATATACCGTTTCGGCTTTATTTTTGCCAGGAACAAACTTAACGGCTTTGATACCGGCTGCGGACCGATTCTAACGATAACATCCGGCACGATCCGGTCAGTGAAGCTTTCGGTTTTCAACAATGCGTCATAGGAGTCGATAATCAACTCCAGCAAA
>JASKZU010000180.1 GCA_030147455.1 Planococcus sp. (in: firmicutes)
GTGGTTACGGTGATCAGAACAGTATTGGTGACAGGAAGCAGCAGAGGATTAGGGGCCGCCATCGTAAAAACATTGGCGCAGCAAGGGTTTAACGTAGCAATCAATTACTATAAAAGCAAAGAGGCTGCGGAAGAGCTCGTTTCTCAGATAGGCAAAGAGCGTGCAGTCGCTTTATATGCCGATGTCACGAATCGCCAGGAAGTCGATGCGATGATTGAAAAAGCAACCGCATATTTTGGCCAAATCGATGTGGTCGTCAACAATGCGTTGGTAGACTTCAAGTTTGACCCAAACGCACAGAAATCCTTTGCAGAACTTGCTTGGGCGGATTACCAAAAACAACTGGATGGCACTTTAAAGGCCGCATTTAATATAGCTCAAAGCGTAGTGCCGCAATTTATGGAACGGCAAAATGGCCATATTATTAGCATCGGGACCAATTTATATCAAAATCCGGTCGTACCGTATCATGAATATACAACGGCTAAAGCCGGCCTGATCGGATTTACGCGGAATATAGCTGCTGAATTGGGCCAGTTTGGCATAAAAGCAAATGTAGTGTCAGGCGGATTATTGAAAACGACCGATGCCAGTTCGGTAACAACGCCGGAAGTATTTGATTTGATTGCGCAATCCACGCCGTTGAGAAAAGTCACGACTCCGGAAGATGTAGCCAACATGGTCGCTTATTTAGCTTCAGAAAAAGCGGACGGCATTACCGGACAAAATATTACGATCGACGGCGGGTTGACGATGAACTAACCGCTTTTTAAAAACAGGCTGAAAGGAAAAATCATGAGGCTGGGAGCGAAGTAACGAATGAAGCCAATACAAAAGAAACAACTCCATATAGGGGTTTTGTTATATGGTTGCGGACACCATCAGGCTGCTTGGTTGATGCCTGATTCAAGCGTTGAATCCATTGGGGACATTTCCTATTACCAGTCGCTCGCGCAGTTGGCGGAAAAGGGTTGTTTTGACGCGGTATTTTTTGCGGACAATCAATCTTTTCCCGCGAACTCGCCTAGTGAAATGCCGGCTTTTTGGCTGGACCCGGTAGTCAACTTGACTGCCATTTCTCAAGTGACCGATTATGTAGGTTTGGTCTCAACGATCTCAAGCACTTTTTCCAATCCTTTTACGGCTTCACGGCAGCTGTTAAGTTTGGATCATATTACCAAAGGCCGTGTGGGCTGGAACCTTGTTACTTCCATGAGGGATGAGGAAGCGTTCAATCATAGTATGAGCGAATTGCCTCCCCGTCAGGAGCGGTATGAAAAAGCTGATGAATTCGCTGCTTTGATGCAGAAATTGTTCCTGTCCTGGGACAGTAATGAGTTTCTATGCAATCGGCAAGAGGGACAATTGATAAATCCGGCGAACATACAGCCGTTTAATCATGCCGGCAGCCACTTTAAAGTAAAGGGGCCATCCACGACGCCCAAAAGTCCGCAAGGCAGCCCGGTCGCCATGCAAGCAGGGGCCTCGAAACAGGGAATCGCATTAGCTGCAAAATATGCAGATGCCGTTTATTCGGTCTCATGGAATTTAGAGCAAGCAAAAAATTACCGCCAAAAGTTAGATGAACAAGTTAGGCAAACCGGAGCCTCTAATCGGCATATCAAAGTATTTCCAGGGTTAGTCACCTATGTAGGGCGTACGCACGAAGAAGCTCTTGCGAAAAAAGCCTCGCTAGATGAGAAGCTCCCTATAGGCACCGCCTTGAAACAATTAAGTTTCTTTCTCCAGCAAGATTGTTCGGGGTGGGATATCGATCAAAAAGTTCCTCTTTTGCCGCCGGCAGAAGAATTTACAGGTCCGGTGGGACGCTACGAGACCATACTGGGAATTATTGAGGATACCCAGCCTACAGTGAAAGAATTACTAGGTTATCTTAACGCAGGCGGGGGCCATTTCACGTTGATTGGCACTCCCGAAGAAATAGTGGACAAGATGGAAATTTGGCTCGAGGCGGGCGTGGCTGATGGATTTAATCTGATGCCGCCCACATTGCCCGGCAGTTTAGAAGACTTTGTCGAACTTATCGTTCCTGAAATGCAGAAAAGAGAGCTCTTTAGAAAGCGATACAGAGGACGGACTTTCCGCGGACATTTGGGGTTAACTTGATGTACTGAGAGGAGTTCTTGAAGAACTCACCGGAAGTCACTTCTATTTGGCCGTTCCTACTTTTCATTGAAAAATCATTAGAGAAGGGGACTATAAAGCTTTTTGCTCCTCACTTGCAGGTTTAGCTCGTATAGCAGTAAACTTACAAAGATTAAAATCAAGTACATTGACATATCGCTTAAAGCCGATGTACGATACATGAATGGATAATTTAAATGTTTTAGATATTTTTAAGGCACTATCAAATGAAACCCGTCTAAATATTTTAAAGTGGTTAAGAGAACCAGAGAAGAATTTTCCGGCGCAGCAAGCGCATTTGCCGAAGGAGGTAAGTATTGAAGGCGGCGTTTGCGTCGGAGACATTCAAGAAAAGGTGAATTTATCTCAATCGACCGTATCTAGTTATTTATCACTTATGCAAAAGGCTGGATTGCTTGAATCAGTGCGTTACGGGCAGTGGACGTATTATAGACGGAACGAAGAGACATTGGCAAAAGTGGCGAAGTTCATCAATGAAGAGATTTAAATCGCTGCCGTGTCTTTTTTTGATTCTAAATATCGAATATTTTAGATATACCTATATTTAAATTTACGGAAGTGAAAACAAAAAATATCAGGAGTGAATAATTAATGACTACCGTTTCAGAACAAAACTCTTTGAGCACCACACAAAAAATATTGGCTTTTACATTAACGCTGTTAACATTCGTTATGGGAACGAGTGAATTTGTAATAGTTGGCCTTTTAACTGAAGTTTCTACGGATTTACAAATAAGCCTTGCGACTGCCGGCACTTTAGTCTCTGGTTTTGCAATTTCCTATGCAATTGGAACACCTATTTTAACGATTTTTGTTAGCCGGTTTCCTAAGTATCCATTAATGCTGACGCTAATTTCTATTTTTATCATTGGAAATATGATTAGTGCTTTATCAGGTTCTTATGAGCTTCTGATTTTATCCAGAGTTTTTACAGCAGTAGTCAGCGGTGTATTGGTTGCTTTGTCGATGAGTATCGCCAGTGATATCATGCCTGAAAACAAGAAGGGTTCAATCATTGCACTGATTTTTGCAGGCTTTACCATCTCGAATGTTATTGGCGTCCCAATAGGTACATTGATTGGACAACTAGGAAGCTGGCAACTTACTTTCTGGTTTACTACGCTGCTAGGAGTTATTAGTTTAATCATGGGGATTTTCATCTTCCCGAAAAAATTAAAAGTACAAAAAGGCTCAGCAAAAGATCAATTGAGTTTTTTGAAAAACCCGCGAATGATTTTAGCTTTCTTTATTCCAACGTTCTCCATTGCCGGGACTTATACGATTTATACTTATATCACCCCGATTTTGGAAGAAGGGCTCCAGATTCCTTCTGCGTATGTAAGTCCTGTACTACTAGCTTACGGAGCATTTTCAATTCTTAGTAATATAATTGCTGGAAAAGTGGCAAGCAACAACGGGGTAAGCAAGCTTCGTTACGTGTTCATCATCCAAGCCATTATACTCGGTTCATTGTATTTCACAATGCAAAGTACTTTTGCCGGACTTATAAGCCTTATGTTGATGGCTGTGATGATTTACGCCATGAATGCCACGATTCAATTATATTTGATGAATCTGGCTACACTTTATTCACCTGCCGCTAAAGATTTTGCTTCTTCTCTAACTCCTGTAGCTGTTAATGTGGGGATTGCATTAGGGGCAACAATTGGCGGATACGTGGTGGCTAATGGAAGTCTTATGCAACTTTCATTGGTCGGCGGACTATGTGCATTGATCGCTTCTGGCCTGGCATTTGCCAGCTACCGTTTAGATCAAAAACAAAGCTTTTCAAGCTCTGAAGCTTATGAAGGTTCGAATTTGTAGAACGAGTAAATGTGACGACAGCGGATTAAATATGCTGCTGAATTTTCTGCACTAGAAAAATATACGTTAGAAGTCATTGGGCGTTAAGAGCAAAAGAAGAATTAAGAAGGAGAAACAGGTTGACTAAACCCGCTTCTCCTTTTTTGTTTGTTGAAAAATCATTAAGCGGAAGGCCTTAACTTTTGTATGTTTGCAAATCCATTAATTACTTTAAGTATCCTTTCTTTTTATGCTATAGCCTAAGTGATGGTTTGCAGATTCTAAGCGAAATAAAAGAATATAAAAGAAAAAGCAAAGCAATCTCGTAAAAAAATTAAAATCCTCGCAAAGCTGGATCAACTATTTTGACAAAATTAAAACCTTTAGTATAATACGGGTATAGGGTATAAAACGGGAGGTCGAAAAATGGAGACGAGCATGAAATCCACAGTGCAGCCGAATAAGCAGCAGCTTTTAAACCGGTTAAAACGAATCGAAGGCCAGGTCCGCGGCGTTCATCAAATGGTGGAGAACGACCGTTATTGCGTGGATATCCTTCATCAAGTGAGTGCGATTCAATCTGCGATGAACAAAGTGTCGCTCGCTTTGCTGGAAGATCATACGCATCACTGTGTAGC
>JASKZU010000197.1 GCA_030147455.1 Planococcus sp. (in: firmicutes)
CGAGGCTTGTGATGTTGTCAAGTAGGTATTCGGCCGAACTTTCATCGAGCTGCTTGTTCATATAGTCGATTGCTTGACCTATTTCTCCCTGCGCCATATACAGCTCTGTTTTCATCGAAACAACACCATAAAACTCATCGCCATCGCTTTGCTCATCCAACTGGTCGATCAGCTGAGCCGCTTGTTCAAAATCGCCGTTTTCAAGATATGCATAGGCTGATTCATATAGTTTATCCGTCTGAGCGCTTTCTTCGGACATTTCTTCCAGGAATGTCTCTTTAAACTCAGTGATTTCCATCCCCGTTTCCTCGTTGAACACTTCGTAAAAATGACTCGAGGAACGTGTTTCCAGCAAATCATGAAGCAGCGCTTCTCCGTAGCGGTCAACAAGATAATCCACGGCTAAAAAACTTTGCGTGTATGGATTATATTCATCCGAATAAGTGCTATGAAAAGAGTAATCGGTATCAAGCAGGCTAAAATCAATAATTTCCACCTCTTCGAGCTCATACCATCCGCTGTTCTCCCCCGCTAAATATTCAGCAAGACCTTCTTCAAACCACAGCGGCAACCGGTTATCAGACACACCGCTTTTTTCGGCATACTGATGGCTTTGATAATGGGCATACTCGTGCAGCAGCACTAACTCCCATATCTCATCGTCGGGCACGATGTGAATGGCCTGTTCATAGGAATCATAAAACCCACTCGAGTCCTCATAGCCCGATTCTCTGGCTAACGTGTCGAAGTCGTCATGAAAGATGATCGTCAAATTGCTGGTTTCTTCATTGTTGAAAAATTCTAAAGCATGGTCTTTTTCTTCTTCTAAAAAGGCGTCCACTTTATCTATGTCGTCTTTAGTAGAAGCAGTATAAGTATAGGTAACGCCGTTTTTTTCGATGTTTCCAGCAACTTCTCTCTGGTCCCCTGCATTTAGCAGTGAATGCGCCAAAAAAGTCGTTTTTTCGGACAATGTCAGTTTGTTTGTTCCTTGTGCATATTCCACTGCACTGTTGCTGATTGCAAAAAGGCCAATCGCAGCACTCAAATAAACTGTTAAAATCAGCAGGCCTGCCACTTCCAGGCGTGAAGAAAGCTTGAAAGCATCCAATTCCCCCCATTCGATGCCATATATACAAAACGCAATCAACGCTGTACATCCAAACAGCAGCACGATAGAAGCAAAAAGCCCCAGCAAGAGTCCCTGGCTGAATATCACCCAAAAGCTTCCTGCACCAAGTCCTAAAAACACAATGAATAAAAACGCCAGCTTCAATATACTCTTCATTTCTTCCTCCAGTATCGGGTTTATTGTTTTTCTTAGAAAACTGCTGATTTTCAGCCCATAAAAAAAGCTTTCTTGTCATGCCTGGTTTGCATACTCAAGAAAGCTTTTAAGTTTATTCATAAGCGATCGAACCATCCGCTTTTTGTTCATAAATAATATTTTCCTGATCCATTAATGTAGTAAGTATGGCTGCCTTGTCGTCCGATTTTTCTTTTTGCCGGTCCAGCACTTCATCCAACTTCTGATGAATTTCCACTAAATGATCCTGCTGCAGAATCTCCGTCATTTCGCGCACTAATTCGATTTGCGCAAAATAATAAGATTCCAGCTGTGCCAGGCGCGGATCGTCAGTGTCCAATTGCTGGGACAATTTATCGAGCTTCAGCTTCATTTCGTTAATATGGCTATCTGTCAGTGAGTTGTGGTCGTAAAGGCGGATTAGCGAGTTGCTGGCTTCATTCAGCGCCGCTTCGCTTTTTTCACTTTGGGAAATGTATTGTTGGATTTCATCTTGTTCTGCTTTTGCCTGGGATCGTTCGTCATTCCACGGGGCTACATAGCTGGCAAAAGCGTATACGTTGAACAGGACAAACAGCAGCAAGACACCTCCGCTTACTCTTAATATGAGTTTACGGTAGTTTCGGCTCGGTTGGGAAAAATATGTATTGGGCGGTTCAGCATTTGTTTCACTGCTTTTTTCCGCTTTGAGTTGTTCGGTTTCATTCGGTGAATGGCCGTTTGAAAAGTGATTGTAATTAGTCATGTTACCCTCCGGACATCTATTCGTAACATGATTGTAACAAATACTATAAAAAATAACATCTATTTTTTCATGAAACTCGAAAATCATGACAAATTTCGACAATCCAATGGCAATTTACAGAAGCTTCTCTATACTGCCTTTTGGGAGAACACATTGTTTGCGTTTAAGCAGAGCAGTCAGGCGGGTAATAAAACAACAATCGGATATTCATCGTTGCTGTTTAATTTCTGCATTTTAAAATGCCCAGAAAGAAAGGTGGAATTTAGATGCGCATATCCTGTATGGGGAGTTTGCTCATATCCATTATTTTGTCGATTGTCTTAACGGTATTGTTAAACTTGCTGTTCTTTTAGGCTTGCAGCAATAGGGAGGGAACCTGATGACGAGAACATTTGTCATTTTGCTGATTGTCACCGTTCTGTTGTGCCTGGGGATTTATGTCGGCTTGCTTTTCTATTACCGCTTTACCGGATCATCCGGCTTTTTCCACGAACCGCTTCATTTTTCTCTGCGCGAAACTGCATCGTTTTTGCAAAGCTTGCGGAATTGATAGATCGATTCGACGAAAAACCCCCATCGCAGTTGCGACGGGGGTTTTGATTTAGGAATTTCTAGAAGCTACGTTACGAAGCGGGGAGCTTTTTCAAAAAACTATAGGCGACAGGGCCGGCAAATACACCGATCAGCAGCACATAAAACGGAACCGAAGCAATAACAACGGTAAAGTAGCCGTTGCTTAGCGCTGCAATCAAATACAAGAACAGCAGCAAAAGCGTCCAGATGATGCTCAACCGAAAAGCCTCGTTTCTTCCCTTGATCCGTCTAAACCAAGCCAGCACGCCGGCCAGTAAAAAGGCAGGCACCGCCATCCACAAAAACATGCGTCCAGCCATCTCGCCGCGCACTTGGTCATTCAACAGCAGCCCATCCGCATTTCCGGCAAG
>JASKZU010000206.1 GCA_030147455.1 Planococcus sp. (in: firmicutes)
GCCGGCAGAATTCCCATTATTGCCCGTTCCTTGCGATGGCTTTTCTTTTGTTTGTCCGTTGCCTGATTGGCCTTCTTTTTCTTTAGGAGTTGGCGTGTTTTCCGGTTTTTTTGGAACCTGCGCTTTAGGAACCGGCTGTTTAGTTTGCTCTTTTGGTTTTTCCTGTTGTTTTTCTACAGGTTCGGCCGGTTCTTTTTGCACTGGCAGGTTTTCCTGTTTTGGCGGCGGAGTTGGCTTTGGCTCAGGCGAATCATTCACTGCCTCGTTTTTTTCCTGAACCGGCGGGACAGAAACTTTCTTTTCTTTTTCCGCAGATGTTTCCTCATCCGTGTCTTGGTTTTCCGGCGCCTCGATTTGTTCATCAGCTTTTTTCTCAGCTTCTGGTTTTTCTTGTTGTTCTGGTTCCACAAGTTGGGATTCATCGTTTTCTTCAACTGGAGGCGCCAATGTTCGATGGTTGTCCGTAAACTGCGCCACCGGGACCTGTTGTTTTTTAGCCTGGCGCCACTGTTCTTTATCGGCTTCTTTCAAATGAATACGCAATTTTTTATTTTTGCTTGCGACCAGCGCAGCCAATGTTACTTGTTCCACCATTTCCAGTGTATGGCTATCGCCTTCTTCTTGGACAGTTGTGATGGTTACCTGGTCTGTCTCATCCTGTATCGATAAAGACAGCACGTTTTCAAGAACTTCTTCAAGCGGATGATTTTCCCAATCACCAAGCATTTCAATTAATTGTTTGCCGTCTGCATTCAATTCCCGTATCGATACCACTTGCCATTCATCGCCTACACCTAATTCGATTCCAGGATTCGATTCGATCTGAACATATCCATATGCTTCTTGTGGGGGCATGAGGAAAGCTGAAAATACCAGTACCAATACCGTAATAGCTGCAATTGCCGGTGTAGCAAAAAACTTCAACCCTCGCCGCTTCTTGCCAGCTCCCAGCGGTTCGAAGTAGCTTTCGTAGCCTATTTCTGCACCTTGTTGCGGCCTGCCTTTCATGAACCGGCCGTCTGGCAGCATATAAACAGAGCGGTCTCCGTCAAGTTCCAGACATATGCCTTTTTGCATTCCCATCAGTTTAACCGCTCCTTTAAATAATCTTTTAAATAATGCAGGTCGCTCATCAAAATCAATGCTACTGCAATTATGTATTTCCGGTTTCTTTCAATCGTCTTTCGCGATAACTGAACAAGCTCCTCGATTTGCTTGATCGGAAGCTTTTTTTTATCGAGCAAATACTGCTTATAGTCGTCGGTTTCGGCTACAAGTTGAGCAATTTGAATAGCATTTCTTCTGGCATCTTCATGCGCAGGAGAAATTTTAGCCAGTATTTGAAAAGACAGTCCATATTCACGCAAGATTTCTTCAAACTGACTAATTTCCTCGCGCCTAGCACGATTTTGCGCATCCGTTGCATGTGCATCAGCCGATGCTTGCTCGCCTACCGGATTGTGATGCTCTTCACTTCGCAGCGCAGAAAAATCGTGGCTGAATTCAGATCTTCTGCTTTCTTTCCGGATATGATCAATTACGCGGCGTCTAATAACCATATGGGCAAACGTCAAAAACGAGGCGTTGTGCCCCGGCCGGTACTTGCCAATCGCCTCATGAAATGCGGAAAGCGCAATGCTGTATTCATCCTGGCTGTCATCTATATATCGCTTGCATACTTGGGCGGCCGCTTTTTTAATAAATGGCTGGTAAGAGGAAAGCAAGTCTGCCTCTGCCTGTTTATCGCCTTGCTGTGCGCGTTCTACTAAAGCTTCTGCCGTCACCTCGGCGCCGTGCCCAAATAAACCGCCTAGAGCAGTCAACAGCATGCAACTCACCTCTTTTCCAATCCTTTTTTTCCATTGTAACTTTCTGTACGAGCGTTGGAAAGGATGAGGCGGCGCTGTCTTTAGTTGTATTCGGAAAACCTGCACGTTTTATGTCCGTCTGCTAAGTTCTTGACATCCGAAACGAAAAAACCAAATAGAGGCTGCGCTCCATTTGGTTGATTGAATATGTTTACTCTTGATTAGCGTGCTTGCTTTTTCTGATGCCCGCGATGCCTCCAATGACGACGATGGCAACAAGGATGCTCCAAAAAGTGATGGTCCAAGGCGGCGAATGCGGAAAGTCGTGCGGCAATACGCCTACATGCTCATGCGACAATGTCAGTACGAGCAATTTTACGCCTACCCATCCGACCACAACAAAGGCGGCTGTTTCGAGCTGCGGGTATTTTTCCAGCAGCCGAACAAATTTATGGGCAGCGAAACGCATGATGATAACGCCAATCAATCCGCCAGCGAGCATGACTGAGAATTGCCCGCCGTTGATTCCGCCAATATTGAAGTCGCCAAGATGCGGCAGCGTTACGGCAAGCGCTACTGCAGCGAGCATAGAATCGATGGCAAATGCAATATCCGCCAGTTCCACTTTCGCTACCGTAAGCCAAAAGCCAGATCCTTTTGTGATTTGTGGTTCAATGGTATGTTCTTTTCCTTTTCGCTGGTCATAAATATGTTTAAAGGCAATAAACAACAAGTATGCGGCTCCAAGCGCCTGAACCTGCCAAATGTCAACGAGAAATGTAATCATGAAAAGTGCGGCGAAACGGAAAACGAAAGCACCCGCCAACCCGTAAAACAATGCTTTTTTTTGCTGCGCTTTCGGCAAATGCTTGACCATCACAGCAAGCACCACGGCGTTATCGGCAGCGAGCAGCCCTTCCAGCCCGATCAAGACGAGAAGCACCCATGCATATTGAAGTAAAATCGGATCCATGATCTCCCTCCTCTTTTTGCCCAACAAAAAAGACCCATGCCTAATAAAAGGCAAAGGTCTTGCTAAGCGCATATTTCCGCTATCACAGCCGATGGCAGAGCCATGTCTTGACGACTGTGAAATAGGTTTCCCCATAGCTACTCCCCTTTGACGAGAGTATAGTTTATTGAGTTATACGTGTATTATTTCCATTCCCAGCGCTTTATAAACCTTTAGATTCGCACGCGGTAGCTTATGTCTTTTTTATGCTGTTGATAGAACGACACCATAGATGGCAATGTTTCCAGAAAATCAGGGCACTCGACGCCGCTTCCCGCAAGCAGCTTTTCTGCCAGTTGTGTATCGAATGTGGCCGGCCAATCCAAATAATCTAAAGTTTCCGCTTCTACGCCGAGAAACCGGCGAACAGATGGAATTGCCAATGGCAAAGCCGTGAGTTTTTTCGGAATCCTCCCTTTCGGAAAAGCGCCGGTCATTTCGTAGACCATCATCCGATATACTTCCTCGACCGGATGCGGGTTCGGATCGGTCAAGTGAACCGTCGCTCCTGCAGCTGCATCCAATTGGCTGAGCTTTATGGAGGCCTCCAGAATATAGTCAACCGGCACTACGTTGATCGTCGCGTCAGTGCGCCCGATAAAAGGAATCACCGGCAGCCAGTTCAACCGGTCAATCATGTTCAGAAAAAAATAAGGCCCGTCGAATTTCGACGTTTCTCCGCTGTTCGAATGGCCACGGACAATTCCAGGACGGATAATCGTAACGGGAAGATCGGCCTTCAGCTTATCAACCAGCAGCTCAGCTTCAAATTTAGTGCTCTCATAATGGTTTTTGAATTGTTCTGGCCGGATCAGTTCATCTTCAAGTATCCGTCCTTCCCTGTTACCGGCAACGTAAGCTGTGCTGAAATATATATAGCGTTCTACATTGCCAAGGCTTTTAACGACATCATTGACGTTTTTTGTGCCTTCGACATTGACTGCTCGGGCTGTCTTTATGTCGACAGCTAAATCATACACGGCAGCCAAATGCCAAAACACTAGCTTTTGCCCCTGCAAATACTCAGTGTCTTCTTTTTTCAATGCCAGCCCTTTATGCGTGATGTCCCCTGCCAGCAAGCGAATCGGGCTGCAGCCGGTCGCTCGTTCTATTTGCTGGGCTCTAGTCTCGGCTGCCTGCAGTTGGGAAGGCAGCACGATTGCAGCAAGCGACATTTGCTCTACAGCACAGCGTTCCATTAAACGGGCTGCGATAAAGCCCGGAAAACCTGTAAATACCATTGTGTTCATCCAATCCCTCCTTTTGTCTATTTTAATGCATAACCGGTTTTCGGGATTATTGTTTAAGCTACAAAAAAACCTGTGCAGAACATTCTGCACAGGAAAGGTTATTCTTCTACACTAGCGGCTTTTCTTTTCTTGCTGTTCATCCAGCGGGTTTCGCGGTCAAACAAGCTGTAAACAACTGGCACTACATATAATGACAGGAATGTGGAACTGATCAAGCCGCCAATTACAGCGATTCCCATCGGCTGGTTGATTTCAGTTCCTCCGCCAATGCCGATAGCGAGCGGAAGCAAGCCAAGGATGGTTGTGAGTGCCGTCATCAAAATCGGACGTCTTCTGTCATGGACAGCTGTCAGGATTGCATCAAACGACCGCATCCCTGACTCTTTACGCTGGTTGATATAGTCGACCAGCACGATTCCGTTGTTGACGACAATTCCCACGAGCACCAGGACCCCGATGACCGCCGTGATGCTGATCGGCGTTTGCGTAACGAACAACGCAATGGAAACCCCGATGACCATAAGCGGAACTGTAAACATGATGACCAATGGATACTTGAATGACTCGAACTGGGCAGCCATAACAATATAAACAAGAACAATGGCCAATACGACAGCGAGCATCATGTCGCCGATTGCATCTTCAAACAGTTCGCGGTCGCCGCCAAAAGTGATGGTTGTTTGTTCAGATAAGTCAAGTTCAGCAATCGCTTCATCAACTGTAGTGGACATGGCGCCCATCGTTTCACTGGATGGGTATTGCAGCGTGAATGAAACACTTTCTGCTTGGTCTACACGTGTAATGGAGACAGGGCCTTGTGCCACTTCAATGTCCGCCAATTCCTGAAGCTCGACAAATGCACCCGACGGCGTACGCAGCGTCAATTCACGCAATTTTTCTTCGCTGTTGCGGTCTTCCTCATTATAGGAAACAAATACACTCAACACGTCATCTCGCTCATCGATCAACTGAGTTGCCAATACACCGCGTGTGATGTTGTTGACGGTCTGTGCGATTTGCGCAGGGGCCAAATTGTTTTCTGTGGCCGCTTCCCGGTTGATGGTCATCTGGATTTCATCAATCGTTTCCTGGCGGTCATTCGACAATTCACTGAAGTTCGGCAATGCTTCGAGTTGTTCTTCGATTGCTGCCACTGCTTCATCCAAACGCTGCTTATCTGTATCGGTAACCGTAAAGCTCAACGTATTCGGAGTAGAGCCTGCAGCTGTTTGAAGGTTAAAGCTCACGGCTGCATCGTCGCCGATTTTTTCCAGGACGCGCGGCTGCACATCATCGACAAACTCGAAGACAGAGCGGTCGCGGTCGCCCAGTGGAATCAGTTTCACGTAAATTTCAGCCGTATTCGACTGCGAATTGCCTTGTGCCTGGCCTTGCTGGGTAGAACCGATCAAGCTGACATAAACATCGACCTCTTCTTCTGCCTGCAGCTCATCTTCAATGCTGTTTACAATACGATTTGTCGCTTCGGTTGAAGACCCGTTTTCAAGTTCAACTGATACACTGACAAAGCCTTCATCCGTGGCCGGCAGAAATTCCGTTCCGACTTGCGAAACACCGTATGCGCCGATTGCCAATAAAGCAAGCGCTGTAAACAGGACGATTGCACGGTGGCGCAGCGACCACAGCACGCTTTTTTCAAAGCGCTGGACGCCCTTCGAATCTGGCCTAACCTGTTTAATCTTGCCATCTTTGGCACCGAGCATGCGCGAAGCCATCATTGGGATGACGGTTAAAGCGACAGCAAGTGAAGCAATTAAACTAAACGAAATCGTCAAAGCAAACTCGAAAAAGATTTCCCCGATCAGCCCTGAGATAAAGATAACCGGTACGAACACAGCAATTGTCGTTAGCGTCGAGGCGGTAATGGCGCCGGCGACCTCGCGTGCCCCGTCTGAGGCGGCTTTTTTCGAGTTTTTGCCCATCGCCAAATGCCGTTCGATGTTTTCAATGACGACGATGGCATTATCGACAAGCATGCCGATTCCAAGCGCCAGCGCACCAAGCGTCAAAATGTTCAGTGCAAAATCAGCAAAGAACATGAGCACAAATGTAACGATGACAGAATACGGAATCGCAACGCCAATGATAATCGGGCTCTTGATTCCGCGAAGGAAGAAGAACAGGACGAGCATGGCGAACACACCGCCAAGAATAAGCGTCTGTCCGATGTTGTTGATGGCAAGCTTGACATAGTCTCCCTGATCAAACAGCACGTCTGCTTCGACAGATGAAAAGCGCTGTTCCGTCAGCAGTTCATCTAGACGCTCTTGAAAGGCTGTCGATACGTTGGCTGTATTGGCGCCGGATTCCTGCAGCACTGATATCAATACCGCAGGTTCTTCGTTGGCACGGGTTTCAGTACTTGTTTGGCGTTCTGCAACCGCGACTTCTGCCACGTCCGCAATCGTGACATTGTTGCCATCAAGAGGGTCGATAGAGACAATCAAGTTTTCAATATCTTCCACACTTTCCAACGTACTGATGATGCGTGTCGTTAAATTGCGGCCGTCTTCGGTTTCAATCGGTTCACCCGGCAACGACAAGTTGTTTGCCTGGATCAATTGAACAATATCCGACTGCTGCAGCCCACGCTCTTCCAATGCTTCCGGATCGAGTTGAATGTTGACATCTTCAATCAATGAACCGGAAATATTGACGCTCGCCACACCATCTGTTTGGCGCAATTCTGTTTCTAGTTCTTCTGCGACGACCCGTACATCCTGATCGGGATCAGTTGCCCGGAGCGACAATTGAATAATCGGAAACTGCGAAGGGTCGAATTTTAAAAATCGGGGTGAATTGGAATCATCCGGAATCGGTGTTTGGTCGATTCGCTGCATAACTTCCGACTGCACATCGTTGATATCTGTCGTCCATCCAAATTCAAGCAGGATAAAGTTGGTTCCTTCCTGGCTCGTGGATTGAACCGATTCAATCCCAGGCAATGTCGCTAAACTCGCTTCAAGCGGTTTGGTCACTTTTTCATTTACCTCAGTCGGGCTGGCTCCTGGATAGTTGGTGACCACTACCCCGATTGGCGGATTTAGTTCCGGGATTAATGTAACGGGTATACGGAGAAATGACACCGCTCCTAAAATAATGACCAAAAGCATCGTGACAATGGTCAATACAGGCCTTTTAATGGAAAAATCGCTTAGTTTCATTTGTTCAATCCCTCTCTTTTCCTGGTTCCTTTATCATAAGAAAAAAAAAGCGCCACCGCAAACTTAAGTGGAGTTGTTCACAGGAACGACATGTTTGCCGCAGCTATGAAAAAAAGCAGCACATCTGGGATGCACTGCTTTGCTTTTTGATTAGAGAAGGCTATACAACCGGATTTCCGGATTTTTGTCCTGGAACCAGCGTGTGGCAAAATCGTTTTCAAACAAGAACACGAGGTTGTCGAAGCGGTCTTTCACGAGCATGGAACGCCCGCTTGACATCGATTCTTTTACGTCTTCTTCGTTTTCGATCCAGCGGGCAATTTTATTGCCGACCGGTTCCATGCGCACTTCAACGTTGTATTCGTTTTTCATGCGGTGCTCGAACACTTCAAACTGCAGCTGGCCGACAGCCCCGAGAATAACTTCCTCGAGATGCAGCGTTTTATAGTATTGAATAGCGCCTTCTTGCACCAATTGCAAAATCCCTTTATGGAAATGCTTTTGCTTCATGACGTTTTTGGCAGTTACTTTCATAAACAATTCCGGTGTAAATTGCGGCAGCGCTTCAAATTCAAATTTCTTGCCGCTCGTGATCGTATCGCCAATCTGGTAATTGCCGACGTCATGCAGGCCGATAATATCCCCAGCCACAGCTTCTGATACCATTTCGCGGTCGTCTGCCAAAAACTGCGTCGTCTGGGACAGCTTGAATGATTTCCCGGTTCTCGCCAGCGCTACATTCATGCCGCGTTCGAATTTCCCTGACACGATCCGGACGAATGCGATGCGGTCGCGGTGCGCCGGGTTCATGTTTGCCTGAATTTTAAAGACAAATCCTGAGAATGGCGTTTCCACCGGTTCGACGATTTCTTCTGATTTCGTCAAGCGCGGCTGCGGAGCCGGCGCAAACTGAAGATAGGTTTCCAAAAATGTTTCCACGCCGAAATTAGCGAGAGCAGAACCGAAAAAGACAGGCGTCAATTCGCCTCGTTTTACGCGGTCGATCGAAAACTCATTGCCGGCTTCTTCCAGCAATTCGATATCTTCAAGCGCTTGTGTATAATAAGAAGTTTTTGTCATTTCATGCTCGCCGGCCAAATGGCCGTTTTCATCCAGTTCCATAAAGCGGCCGCCTTCTGTACGGAAAGGCTCGATGCGCTTGTTGTAGCGGTCGTAGATGCCCATGAATTCCTTGCCCATGCCGATCGGCCAGTTCATGGCGTAAGATTGGATGCCAAGCACTTCTTCTAATTCTTCCATCAACTCAAGCGGCTCTTTTCCTTGACGGTCCATTTTGTTGATGAACGTAAAAATCGGAATACCACGCATTTTACAAACTTTAAATAATTTGACCGTTTGTGCTTCGATCCCTTTGGCGACATCGATGATCATGACGGCACTGTCGACTGCCATCAATGTACGGTACGTATCTTCACTGAAATCCTGGTGTCCCGGTGTATCTAAAATGTTGACACGGTGACCTGAATAATCAAACTGCATAACAGATGATGTAACAGAAATGCCGCGCTGTTTTTCGATCTCCATCCAGTCGGATGTGGCGAACTTCCCTGTTTTTTTCCCTTTGACGGTTCCGGCATCACGGATGGCTCCGCCGAAAAGCAATAGTTTTTCTGTCAATGTCGTTTTCCCGGCATCCGGGTGGGAGATGATCGCAAAAGTTCTTCTGCTTTCAATAGATTGTTGTAGTTGGTCTGACATGATATACGCTCCTTTAATTTCCTCTCTCCATCTTAGAGAAGGACTTTGCAAAAAACAAGAACTATCGCTGCAAGTTGCTGAAACCGGCACATTCTTTTACACAAAAAAACAAACGGAGAAAAATGTGGTGATTTTCCCCCGTCTGATTGAACTTCAAAGATACGGTTACGCTCTGAATTTCTTCTGTGCTTCTTGTTCTGCAATTTCTTTATCGCTGTGCGGGTATTTGGTGTTCTCAATAATTTGGTAATCTTCATGTCCTTTGCCTGCCAGGATAATGATATCTCCCGGCTCTGCTTGCTGAACAGCATGGCGGACTGCTTGTTCGCGGTCTCCAATGCATGCAAAGCGGTCGTGCAGCATGCCCGCCGCCAAGTCGCCCGTAATGCTTTCGAATGGCTCATAGCGCGGATCATCCGTTGTGAGAACGACATAGTCTGCAACAGAGGCTTTTGCAGCCATGATCGGACGCTTTGTCTTGTCGCGATTTCCGCCGGTTCCAACCAAGAAGATGACCCGCCCTGTTTTAAAGTCTTCTACCGCCGCGATCGCTTTTTCGATAGCATCCGGTGTATGGGCATAATCGATAAAGACAGAAATCGGTGCGTCGATCTCCGCTTTTTGCATACGGCCTTCGACCGGCGGGATTGCTTCCAGCGCCCCGATGACACGCTCGATCGCATAGCCTTCTGCTACTAAAGCGGCAACGGCTGCCAGTGCGTTGTAGACATTGAAATGGCCGAGCAGTTTCATTGAAACCGGGTAAATTCCTTCCGGAGAATTAAGCGTAAATGACGTACCTGCTTTTTCCAAGCGCAGGTCTGTCGCATAGAACATGGCTTTTTTGCTCATTCCATACGTGTAAACAGGGAAAGGCGTCATAGCGGCAAATTTCTCCGACCATTCGTCATCCGCATTCAATACTGCCCGCTTGTTTTCGGACAAATTTTGGCCCAGCTGCGAAAACAGCAGTCCTTTGGCATGTCCGTATTCTTCCATCGTTCCATGGAAATCCAAATGGTCGTGGGACAAGTTCGTGAAAATCGCTGTATCGAACTCGACGCCCGACAAGCGGCCGAGCACCAGGCCATGGGATGATACTTCCATCGTCATATGCGAGCAGTCTGCCAGCTTCGCCTGAACCAGCATTTCCTGAGTCGTCAGTGCATCACTTGTCGTATTAGCGGAAGGATGCAATTCGCCGTTCAAATTAAAGCCGATCGTACCGGTCAAGGCCGATTTGTTGCCGAGTTCCATTAACATGGCGTGCAGCATGCCGGCAACACTCGTCTTCCCATTTGTGCCGGTGACGCCGATCATTTGCAGCTGTTTGGAAGGAAAGTCGTAAAAACGGGCGGCAAGCATGCCAAGTGCGCGGTTCGTGTCAGCAACAACAATAACTGCGGCGTTTTCAATATCGAGCGGCTGTTGTGCCAGAATCACCGAAGCTCCTTTGGCTGCTGCCTGCTCTGCGAAATCATGTCCGTCAACTGTGTAGCCTTTGATGCAAGCAAAAAGCGAGCCTTCTTTGACCGCTCTTGAATCCATCGTAATATGTGCAATCGTGTCCGGCAAATCGCCCGTCACTGATAAAATTGGAATGTGTTTAAACAAATTCTTGCTGTCCATCTGAAATCCTCCTAAGTATTATGACCCGAGCGGTGAACTTACGTATGCATAAAGCAATTGTGCGGTTGCTTGCAGCGAATCGACATGCGTTCGCTCGTAAGCATGGGAAGCTTCGATTCCCGGCCCGAACAGTGCATGTTTCACATCCACTCCCGCTTGAACCGCAGCCGATGCATCCGATGAGTAATAAGGGTATATATCCACTTTGTGGGCGATGCTGTTTTCTTTTGCCAGTCTAATCAACTGACGGGTCAACCCATAATGATACGGGCCGCTCGAATCTTTCACGCAAATCGATGCGGTAAATTCATCAGACGTTTGGCCGTCGCCGATCGCCCCCATGTCGACTGCAATATATTCTTCGGTTTGCGGCGGAATATTTGAATTGCCGCCATAGCCGATTTCTTCATTGTTGGAAATATAAAAATGCGTCGTATGCGGCAAAGCTGGCCCTTTGGCCGTTTGCTTTGCGAGTTCAAGCAGCAGTGCCGTGCTTGCCTTGTCATCCAAATGGCGGGATTTGATAAAGCCCGATTCTGTTTTGGCAAACCGCGGGTCGAACGAAACAAAATCGCCGACTTCGATGCCGAGCGAACGGGCATCTTCAACAGAATGGCATTTTGCATCCAAG
>JASKZU010000034.1 GCA_030147455.1 Planococcus sp. (in: firmicutes)
GAATTGCCGTGATCTTGCTGAGGAACGGCACTGTACGGCTCGAGCGCGGATTGACTTCGATCACATACACTTCGCCGTCAGAGATAACATACTGGATGTTCAACAGCCCAATAATGTTCAAGCCTTTGGCAAGGCGCGTCGTATAATCTGTCAATGTCTCAATTTGCTCTTTTGTCACGTTTTGCGGCGGATATACCGCAATCGAATCGCCTGAATGTACGCCAGCGCGCTCGATATGCTCCATGATCCCCGGAATCAATACGTTCTCGCCATCACATATGGCATCCACTTCAATTTCCTGCCCGGTCAAATAGCGGTCGACCAGTACCGGATGCTCCGGGCTCGCTTCTACTGCGTGTTCCATATAATGAATCAAATCTGTCTCATTGTAGACGATTTCCATAGCGCGTCCCCCGAGTACGTAGGACGGACGGACCAATACCGGATAGCCGATGTCTGTAGCAATGACTACCGCTTCTTTTGTCGAGACGGCTGTTTTGCCGAGCGGCTGCGGAATGCCGATTTCGTGCAGTGCCGCTTCGAATTTATTGCGGTTTTCTGCACGATCGATGTCTTCAAGCGATGTACCGAGAATCTTTACGCCGTTTTGCTCAAGCTTTTCCGCCAAGTTGATGGCCGTTTGCCCGCCGAATTGGACGACGACGCCTTTTGGCTGTTCAAGATCGATGATGCTCATCACGTCTTCGATTGTCAGCGGCTCGAAATACAGCTTGTCTGAAATCGAGAAATCCGTGGACACCGTCTCTGGGTTGTTGTTGATGATGATTGCTTCATATCCCGCTTCTTTGATCGCCCATACCGAGTGAACTGTTGCATAGTCGAACTCGACTCCTTGGCCGATGCGGATCGGACCGGACCCGAGCACGATGACGCTTTCTTTTCGGGTGCGGATCGATTCGTTTTCGTCTTCATAGCTGCCGTAGAAATAAGGTGTTTCGGATTCGAACTCCGCAGCGCACGTATCGACCATTTTATACACTGGCACCAGCTGCTGCTGTTTTCTCCAGTCGTAGACTTCCGCTTCTGATGCGTTCCACAGCTTGGCGATCGTCCGGTCGGCAAAGCCCATGCGTTTCGCTTTTTTTGCCGTTTCAAAATCGAATGGATGGTCTTTCAATATGTCTTCGAAGCGCACGATATTATCGAATTTTTTCAGGAAAAACAAATCAATTTGGCTCCAGTCATGGATTGTTTCAATTGCAACGCCTCGACGGAGCGCTTCACCGATAAAGAACAACCGTTCATCGCCGGCTTTGCGGATGCGTTTTTCAATCCACTCGTCGCTCATATCTGCGCCGTTTTTCAGTTCCAAATGGAATTGTCCCGTCTCCAGTGAACGCACAGCCTTCAGCATCGATTCCTCGAACGTCCGGCCCATCGCCATGACTTCGCCTGTTGCTTTCATTTGCGTGCCGAGGTTGCGTTTGGCCGATTCAAATTTATCGAACGGCCAGCGCGGAATTTTCGAGACGACATAATCAAGCGCCGGTTCGAACGCGGCGTAAGTGCGTCCGGTTACCGGGTTCATCATTTCACCGAGCGTCAAGCCAACTGCGATTTTCGCCGCAAGCTTGGCAATCGGATAGCCTGTCGCTTTAGAGGCAAGTGCAGATGACCGGCTGACGCGCGGATTGACTTCGATAATATAGTAATTGAAGCTATGCGGGTCGAGTGCAAGCTGCACGTTGCAGCCTCCTTCGATTTTCAAGGCACGGATGATTTTCAGCGATACATTGCGCAGCATTTGATATTCACGGTCGGATAAGGTCTGGCTCGGTGCCACGACGATCGAGTCGCCGGTGTGAATGCCGACCGGATCGATGTTTTCCATGTTGCAGACGACGATTGCCGTATCTTCCGCATCGCGCATGACTTCGTATTCGATTTCCTTGAATCCGGCGATCGACTTTTCGAGCAAGCATTGTGTTACCGGGCTGTATTTCAAACCGCTTGCGACGATTTCCTGCAGCTGGGCGTCGTTGTGGCAAATTCCGCCGCCCGTTCCGCCGAGCGTGAAGGCCGGGCGGACAATGACGGGATAGCCGATGCGCTCGACAAACGCCTTTGCTTCTTCCATGTTATGGATAATATCCGAATCCGGCACCGGTTCGCCGAGTTCGTTCATCAGCGTCCGGAACAAGTCGCGGTCTTCCGCTTTATGGATCGCTTCCAGTTTGGTGCCCAAAATCTCGATGTCCAGCTCTTCCAAAATGCCGGATTCGTCCAATTCGATTGCCATATTGAGCCCCGTTTGTCCGCCTAGCGTCGCGAGAACCGCGTCCGGGCGCTCTTTGCGCAAAATGCGGCTGACGAATTCCAGCGTAATCGGTTCGATATACACTTTATCGGCAATTTCCGTATCGGTCATGATCGTTGCAGGGTTCGAGTTGATCAAAATGACGCGGTAGCCTTCTTCTTTGAGCGCCAGGCATGCTTGTGTCCCGGCATAGTCGAATTCTGCTGCTTGTCCGATGACGATCGGCCCGGAGCCGATTACGAGGATACTGTTGATATCTTGTCTTTTAGGCATGTTGTTGCTCCTTCCGCTGTACGTTCATGATTTCCAGGAAACGGTCAAACAAGTAATTCGAGTCTTCCGGCCCCGGCGATGATTCTGGATGGTATTGGACCGTAAATGCCGGGTAATCGAGATGCGCCAAACCTTCGTTCGTTCCATCGTTGAGGGCTGTATGCGTCACTTTCAGGCGCGTGCCCTGAAGCGTTTCTTCATCAACTGCATAGCCATGGTTCTGCGATGTGATTTCGACTTTGCCTGTCGTCAAGTCCCGCACTGGGTGGTTGCCTCCCCGGTGGCCGAACTTCAGCTTGAACGTGTCCGCGCCGCAAGCCCTTGCGAACAATTGATGCCCAAGGCAGATGCCGAAAATCGGCACTTCACCGATCAGTTCACGTACCACTTCAACGCATTCAGGTACATCTTTCGGATCTCCCGGCCCGTTCGACAGCATGACGCCGTCCGGTCCCCAGGCGAGGATTTCTTTTGCAGTCGTGTTATGCGGAACCACGATGACGTCGCATTTGCGTTTTGTCAATTCGCGCAGGATGCCGTGCTTCATGCCGTAATCGATCAAGACGACGCGCTTGCCGCGCCCAGGGCTTGGGTAAGGGCGTGAAATGGAAACTTGCGCCACTTGGTCGGTCGGCATTTTTGTCTCCTTCAATTTTGCGATGACCTGCTCGATATCCGGTTCTTCGCCGGCTGCTGTCAACACGCCTTTGATCGAACCATTAACGCGGATCAGGCGCGTCAGTTTGCGCGTGTCGATGCCTGAAATTCCCGGGATATTTTTGGTCTGGAACAATTCATCGAGGCTCATGCCGCTGCGGAAATTTGATGGGAATTCCGCTAGTTCACGGACGACCATTCCTTTGACGGCCGGCTCGATCGATTCGAAGTCGTCGCTGTTGATGCCGTAGTTGCCGATAAGCGGATAGGTCATCGTAACGATTTGTCCGCAGTAGGATGGGTCGGATAAAATTTCCTGGTAGCCGGTCATGCTTGTGTTGAACACCACTTCGCCGACAGAAGCCGCTTCTGCCCCGAACGCTTCTCCTGTGAATACCGTGCCGTCTTCTAAAATCAAGTAACGTTTCATCAGTTTTCCTCCTGCCATACGATGTCACCGCCAAAAATGGTCATAACTGGCCAGCCGGTGCAAGTTTGCCCGCCGAACGGGGTATTTGTGCCTTTGGAAAGAAAGTCTTCCGGATTGATGGTTTGCTGTTTATCCAAATCAAGAAGCACCAAGTCTGCCGCTTGGCCTGCTTCAAGCGTGCCGTAAGAGAGTCCAAATACGTCTGCCGGTTTCTTGGTCAGCCAGTCGATCAATTGCTGGAGGGTCCATTTGCCGGTTTCGACAAATTCGGTATAAAGCAGCGGAAAAGCTGTTTCAAATCCAACGATACCAAACGGCGCTTTTTCCATGCCGTTCGCTTTTTCTTCGGCCGTATGCGGTGCGTGGTCGGTTGCGATAAAGTCAATCGTGCCGTCGAGCAGGCCTTCATGGAGCGCATCAAAGTCTGCTTTTGCACGCAGCGGCGGGTTCATTTTAAAGTTGGCATCGTCTCCCGGGATGTCGTCTTCTGTCAACAGCAGATGGTGCGGTGTGACTTCCGCCGTTACACGAACCCCTGCGCGCTTGGCATCGCGGATGACACGCACTGATTCTTTTGTGCTGACGTGGCACACGTGGTAATGGGCTCCTGTCGCTTCTGCAAGCAGGATATCGCGGGCAATATGGACCGACTCGGCGATCGAAGGAATGCCTGGAAGCCCGAGTTCCTTGCTTTTTTTGCCGTCATGCATCACGCCATCATAGATCAGGCTGTTGTCTTCGCAGTGTGCAACGACTGCCATGTCGAGTCCGGCTGCCTGCTTCATCGTCTCAAACATCATTCCGGCTTCCTGGATGCCGACGCCGTCGTCGGTAAATGCAAACGCACCGTGTGCTTTTAATTCCTCAAGGTTGGTTCGTTCTTTGCCGGCTTCCCGGATAGTGATGGATGCATACGGCAAAACCCGGATGAGCGCATTTTTCTCGATCAATTGGTTGACATGATCCAGATTTTCTTTTGTGTCGGGAACAGGGCGCGTGTTCGGCATCGCGCAAATGGTTGTATAGCCGCCGCGCGCTGCTGATTTTGTGCCGCTTTCGATCGTTTCCTTTTTTTCTCCTCCCGGTTCACGCAAGTGGACGTGGACATCCACGAATCCCGGTGCGATCATTCGGCCTTTGCCGTCAATTTCGGTTTCGCCTTGAGGCGTTAGTGCTTCGCCGATTTCTTCAATACGGCCGTTGCTTATGCGGACGCTGACCTCCTGCAGTTGTTCTCCGTTTAGCTTCTTGACGTTTTTAATGAATAATCCCATTCTAATCTCTCCCTTTCATCGCATATTCAAGTACTGCCATTCGGACGAACACGCCGTTCGCCATTTGCTTAAAGATTCTTGAGCGTTTGCATTCCACCAGTCCATCGGCGATTTCGACGCCGCGGTTGATAGGTGCCGGGTGCATGATGATGGCATCCGGTTTCATCTTCCGCTCACGCGCTTCGGTCAGACCGAATTCTTCGTGATAGCGTTCTTTCGAGAACAGTGCAGACACTGCATGGCGTTCGTGCTGGACGCGCAGCATCATCGCCACATCCGTTTTTTCGATCAGTGCGTCCAAATCCTGTGTCGTTTCATAGTCGCCTCCCCACTCGGCAGGGCAGACAAAGCTGACTTTGGCACCTAACTGCTTGAGTGCTGCGGCGTTTGATTTGGCCACGCGGCTATGGGCGATGTCTCCGACGATCGTGACATGCAGCCCTTCAATGCGCCCGAACTCCTGATAGATCGTGTACAAATCAAGCAGCGACTGGGTCGGGTGCTGGCCAGAGCCGTCGCCGCCGTTAATGACGGCTACCTCGCAGCCTTCTAATTGCCGGTAGTATTCCTCTTCTTCGTGACGGATCACCACGGCACGAACCCCGATCGCTTCCATCGTTTTGACAGTGTCGTATAAAGTTTCTCCTTTCAGGATGCTGGAGAATGCTGTTTCAAACGGCAGCACGGAAAGTCCGAGCCGGTGTTCAGCCATTTCAAAGCTCATTTTGGTGCGTGTGCTCGGTTCGAAAAATAAATTGACGACCGCTCCGTCAAGCTTTGCCTGTTCGCCTTGTTCAAACTCTTCGGCCCGCTTCAGCAATTTCATGATTTGCTCGTTTTCCAAGTTGTGCATCGACAGTAAATTCGGCAATTGGTTCACTTCCTTTCGCTAACTAGACAAAAAAACACCTTCCCAGGGGCAGGAAGGTGTAAGGAAATAAAGGCAGACGTCGCCCCTATTCATCAACCCTTTCCATGCCTCTCTGGACATTCCTTAAAAGGTAAGTTTATTCAGTTCCGTCATCCAGTTCTTTTTTGTTGAGTCCTGGCAGTATCAGGTTCAAAATCACTCCGACGATTGCTGCAAGCGCCATGCCTTCGATGACGAACGTTTCGCTGAACTCGAGTTTCGCTCCGCCGATTCCGATGACCAGAATGACCGAGGAGATGACCAGATTGCGGTTATTGCCAAAGTCGATGCCGTTATCGACCAGCATGCGCAGGCCGGATGATGCGATGATGCCGAACAGCAGGATTGAAATCCCGCCGAGCACAGCAGTGGGGATCGTATCGATCACTGCCATGAGCTTCCCAAGAAAAGAAAACAGGATAGCGAAGACGGCAGCGCCTAAGATTACGTAGACGCTGAACACTTTGGTAATGGCCAGTACACCGATGTTTTCGCCGTATGTTGTTTTCGGCGGCCCTCCGACAAGCGAGGAAATAAATGTGCCGAGCCCGTCTCCAAGTATTGAGCGGTGAAGTCCTGGATCTTTTATGTAGTTGCGGTCGACGATTTTCCCGAGGACCAGCTGATGTCCGATATGTTCAGATATCGTGACGATGGCGATCGGCACCATGATGAACAGCAAGGTTGGGGTTACTTGAAACGAATAATCGATGCCCGGCAAGAGAAAGTCCGGAACCTGGAACCAGCTTGCCTGGCCGATCGGCGCAAAGTC
Organism: Planococcus sp. (in: firmicutes); assembly: GCA_030147455.1. GTDB lineage: Bacteria > Bacillota > Bacilli > Bacillales_A > Planococcaceae > Planococcus. The sequence continues at coordinate 6,595 of JASKZU010000034.1, forward strand.
GATAATGCCGATCAGCGCCGAGTAAAGGTAGCCGACGATAATGCCGATCAGGATGGGCATCAGTGAAATAATATTCTTAAAGTAAATATTGCAGATGATCGCTGTAATGAGCGTAACGAGCGCGGCCGAGAAGTGCAGCAGGCTGTATTCCGAGCCGCCGCCTGCAGTCGGGATGTTCATCGCCATGTCGACTGCCGTTCCGGAAAGCGCGAGCCCGATGACGATGATGACTGGCCCGACAACGATTGGCGGCAGCAATTTCATCAGCCAGCGATAGCCGGTTTTCCAGATGACCAGTGACACCAGTGCATAAACGAGCGATACGAACATCGCGCCGATCATGGCCGACCCGATGCCGCCGGAGTTGGTTGCAACTGTTATCGGTACGATAAAAGCGAATGAAGATCCCAAGTAGGCTGGCACTTTAAACTGCGTGACCAGCAGGAAAATGATCGTTGCAATGCCGCTAGTTAAAAGGGCGATGGCAGGGCTTAGGCCGACCAGCTGCGGCACGAGGATCGTCGCACCGAACATGGCGAACATGTGCTGAAGGCTGAGTGAAATCCACTGCCCTGTTTTAGGTTTATCGTGTACGTCCAGAATGGCATTGCTCAAGTTGTTTCTCCCCTGTCTCTTTAATGTGCGGTTGTTATTCGTTGATGGTCACACGGTCAGTCGCGTCGCTCTCGGTCATTTCCACGACAATCCGTTCTTCGCTTGAAGTTGGGATATTTTTTCCGACATAGTCCGAGCGGATCGGCAATTCGCGGTGGCCGCGGTCGATCAAGACGGCAAGCTGGATTTGTGCCGGGCGCCCCAAGTCCATGACCGCGTCCATGGCTGCGCGTACTGTGCGTCCTGTGTAGAGCACATCATCCACCAGAATCACTTTTTTTCCTTTAATGCTGTGGGCGATGTCGACTTGCTGGACCAGCGGCTCTTGCCCGGGATACTTTTGGCTAAGATCATCCCGGTAAAGCGTGATGTCGAGCTCGCCCATCAAGATGGCCTTGCCTTCGATTTGTTCGATTTTCTCTGCCAGCCGCTTCGCAATAAATGCCCCGCGTGTTTTGATGCCGACGAGTATGCAGTTGTCGATGCCTTTGTTGCGCTCAATAATTTCGTGCGCAATTCGAGTAATGGCGCGTCCAATCGCTTTGTCATCCAGAATTTCTGCTTTTTCAGTCATTCTATTCACTCCTTTGTCATGCTGCGTTATGCCCAATAAAAAACCCTCCGCCAAAGAGGCGAAGGGTAGACAGATGCGCAGAAAAAAAACGTTCCGGAATATGGTTCCGGCTTTGCGAGTATCCCTTTTCAGCCTCTCTGGACTGTTTTTAAAGGTGATGCGTATTCAGTTGATTGGTCTCAGTATAAAGAACCTGAAGCAAACTTGTCAACCCTATTCGCGAATCGTTTCAAGCAATGATTCAAATTCAGGTGGCAGCGGCGCAGAAAACTCGAGGTATTCTTTGCTGCGCGGGTGGATAAACCCGATAACGGCTGCGTGCAGCGCCTGGCCGCCGATATCCATTGTTTTTCTCGGTCCATATTTCGGGTCGCCAACGAGCGGGAAGCCGATATAGCGCATGTGGACGCGGATCTGGTGGGTGCGCCCTGTTTCAAGGCGGCATTCCACAAGCGTATAGTCGCCGAAGCGCTCAAGCACCGTAAAATGCGTTACTGCATGCTTGCCTTTGTCGACAACGGCCATTTTTTGGCGTTCTTTCGGATCTCTGGCAATTGGGGCTTCAATTGTCCCTTTGTCATGTGCAATATGTCCATGGACCAATGCAATATACTTGCGGGTAACGGTTTTTTCCACCAATTGCTCGACAAGAGATGCATGGGCCAAATCATTTTTGGCCACCATCAGCAACCCTGAAGTATCCTTGTCGATGCGATGCACGATGCCTGGACGGACGATGCCGTTAATACCGGATAAATCTGTGCAATGATGCATCAAACCGTTAACGAGTGTGCCATTTGCGTGGCCTGGTGCTGGATGGACGACCATGCCTTTCGGTTTGTTGACTACCAGTACATCTTCATCTTCATAAACGATGTCGAGATCCATATCTTCCGGTTCAGCATCCAATTCTTCCAATAACGGCGGCGTGATGATGATCTCATCGCCCGCACGGACTTTATAGTTCGGCTTGACGGTTGTACCGTTGACTTTTATAGCGTCGCCTTTGATCCAATTGCTGATCTGCGACCGCGACCATTCCTCATCAACTGCAGAAACGACTTTATCAATTCGCTCGCCTGTTTGTTCTTCTGTAATTTCAATTATCAGTTCTTCCATTAAGACACCTTTTTCTTTTGTTGTTTTTCATCCAAGATAACGTAAACGATCATCAATACTACACCGATCGTCAGCGCAGCATCTGCTACATTGAAAATGGGAAAGTCATATTGGATGACCGGAATCAGCACGTCCACAAAATCGACGACTTCTCCGCGGAACAAGCGGTCGATGAAATTGCCGACTGCCCCGCCCAATAGCACCATCAGCGCCAGTTTGAAAAGCGGCTGTCCTTGTGCATGTTTGTGGAAATAGTACAGGATGGCACCGATCACCACGACGGTAATGATGGCAAACAGCCACATCTGCCCTTCCAGCATTCCCCACGCTGCTCCGCGGTTGCGATGCGACAGCCAGCCCAAATACGGTTCGAGCACCGGAATCTGTTGTCCCAGCTCCATGTTTTTAACGACCAGCCATTTGGTCCATTGGTCCAATACGATAATCAATACAGCAATTCCGTAATAAATCACTTTTTTTCCCCCGTCATTCATCAGTCTATTTATTTTACCACAGAGCAGACGAAAAAAGAAAAAAGTCCGAAAACCGGAAACACCGGCTTTCGGACCGTTCGCCATTACGCGTATTCGATTTCAACCACTTCAGAACAGCGTGGGCATAATTCAGGATGTGCTTCAGACTCGCCGATGCGTTTGGAGATCGTCCAGCAGCGGCCGCATTTTTCGCCTTGTGCTTTTTCGACAACGACTGTCACTTCATCAAGTGCGAGTGCATGTTCCGGCGCTTGTTCTTTTGCTCCGCCGAATTCAAATTCGGAAACGATAAACAATTGCGCAAGATTCGAATCGATAGCCGGCAATAGTTCAGCCATATCCCCGCTGCCGTAAACCGTTACTTTCGCTTCCAGCGACTTGCCGATCGTCTTCGCTGCACGGGCTTCTTCCAATGCCTTCAGCACGTCATCGCGGACATCCATGAAGCGGCTCCATTTGCCTTCCAGCTCTTTAAATTCCGGACGCTCATGCGTTTCAGGGAAATCCGTCAATTGCACGCTTTCTTCTGAAACAAATGACAAGTACGACCACATTTCGTCCGCTGTGTGCGGAAGAATCGGCGACGTCAGTTTCACAAGTGCCATCAAGCTATCGAACATGACCGTCTGCATCGCACGGCGATGCGGGTGGTCTGCACGCTCGATGTAGACAACGTCTTTCGCCACATCAAGGTAGAACGAGCTGAGGTCGTTTGCGCAGAAGCTGTTCAATGCCAAGTAAACCGAAGAAAACTCATAGTTTTCATATGACTTTTTAGCCGTTTCGATCAATTTCTGGAGCTTCATCACCATATACTGGTCCATTTCGCGCATATCTTCAAACGCTACACGGTGTTCTTGTTCGTTAAAATCAGCCAAGTTGCCGTGAAGGAATTTCAGCGTGTTGCGGATTTTACGGTAAACTTCGGACACTTGCTTGAAGTTGTCGTCAGACACTTTCACATCGGCCGTATAATCTACTGAAGAAACCCATAGGCGCAGGATATCTGCTCCCATTTGGTTCATGACCTTGGACGGCAGGATCACGTTGCCGAGCGATTTGCTCATTTTGCGGCCATT
>JASKZU010000256.1 GCA_030147455.1 Planococcus sp. (in: firmicutes)
TGGTTAAACAAGGTTTTGTGGGTCGGATGGCCTTCCTGGCTCCGTTCGATGCCGAGTGCATCTGTTCCTACGCCGCGAACCCCCACTTCCGCTAAAAATTCAGCGCCGTCTTTGGCCAAATAAACAAAATCAAAATTGAAGCTCTCGTCAAACGAATTGGCTGTTTTGAAAAAGACAAAATCGCCGGATGCGAGTCCTGCATTTTCCAAGTGCTGGCGTGAAATGCTTTCCCCTGCATCAGTCAGGTCCACTACTTTGCACTGGCCGACCAGTTTTTCGAGCGAAATCGCTTCAAACGTCTCTCCGTTTTCTTTCATGTGCAGCGGCGCGTCGATATGTGTTCCGGTATGGACGTCCATTTCCAGGCGTGTTTCCGTCACATAGCCGTTTGTTTGCGTGTTGAACGCAGGTTGTTTGTTCGGGTTGTTTTTGTAGACAGGCATTCCCTCGTAAATCGTACTCGTCACATCATGCATTTTCATCTTTATCATCCTTTCCCAATTCAAGCTAACTTTTTTAATTGCAGGTCATTAGGAATTGTCTCATATTTTCAGTCGAACTGTACACGCATCCACCTTTATGAAGCATAAAAAAACAAGCCCGGGCCAAATTCGATCCGACCAAGGCTTGTTGAATAGTTTATTCCAGATTTGCATGCCGCCCGTACATTTTTCCGGACGTCAATTGTTTTTGGTCCATTGCACTCAATATGAGCGCATCGTAAAAAACAAGCAGGGATTGTTCAAACAACGATCCCATCGGTTGAATCGATTTTTCGCCGCTGCTGTCTGCTTTTGCCTGCGCAGGAATCTTAACATGAACATCGCTGAGACGAGCAATGGAAGAATCGGGATTTGTCGTAACCGATGCCACGGCGGCGCCGATTTGTTTGGCTTTTTCGGCCATGGCGACAAGGCTTGCCGTTTCACCAGAGCCCGAGCCGACAATGAACAAATCTTCCGCTTCCAAGTTCGGTGTTACTGTTTCTCCGACTACGTACGCGTCAAGACCCATATGCATCATGCGCATAACGAATGATTTGGCCATAAAGCCGGAACGCCCGCCTCCTGCCACCAAGATTTTCTTGGCCTTGAGCATTTCTTGGGCAAGCTTATCGGCTTGTGTTTCATCGATGAGCGATACGGTTTTCTGAAGTTCCGCTGTGATTTGTTGAGCAAAGCCAGCAGTGTTCATCTTAAGCCGTTACGCTTTCTTGGATCATCGCTTTGATTTTCGCCGCTTCTGCTTCTTTGTCGTCTTTTCCTGTGATGCCGCCGCCAACGATGATCAAGTCTGGCTGTGCTTTGATGACTTCTGGAAGTGTTTCCAGTTTAATGCCGCCGGCAATTGCTGTTTTCGCATTTTTCACGACGCTTTTAATTGTGCGCAAGTCTTCGAAAGAATCTTTTCCTTCTGCCTGAAGGTCATAGCCAGTGTGTACACAGATATAATCAGCGCCAAGTGCATCCAGTTCAGCTGCACGTGTTTTGATGTCTTTTACTGCGATCATGTCAATCAGGATTTGCTTGCCGAGTTTTTTGGCTTCGTCGACTGCCCCTTTGATGGAGGAATCTTCCGCCTGCGCAAGAATCGTCACGATGTCTGCTCCTGCTGCAGAAGCATTGGATACTTCATAAGCTGCAGCATCCATGATTTTAACATCCGCCAACACTTCCAAGTTAGGGAATGCTTGTTTTACGGCCTCTACCGCTTTAAGTCCTTCTTTATTGATGACAGGCGTCCCAAGTTCAACGATGTCAATATGTGCTTCTACTTCTTTAATCAGTTCAAGGGCTTGCGGGATATCGACCAAATCTAATGCTAGTTGTAATTTCATATAAGGTAAATCTCCTCGTTTTTGTATTTTCGTTCCCATTCAGTCTAAAGGCTGGCTGCTCTCATGTGAAGTACGCACTTTTTTCGCACATACTGACAAAAAGTATACTGTGAAGGTATACATGGTGTTACTATATGTTTTTTAAGTGCATACTTACATAATTGGCTCGTATTCCTTATACTAAAATATGTTGATGCCGAACACGGCCCAATAGGTGGACAGGAGGATATCACGAATGCACAAAGACATCACGATCGAAAGCCGCTTTACCGAAGAACAGCTGAACGCCTCCAAGAAAGAATGGCTATTGCAGGACATGACATTTGTTTTGTTCGGAGCCACTGGAGATTTGGCGCAGCGCAAATTGTTTCCTGCTTTGTATAATTTGTTTATCGATGATAAATTGCCAGACCGGATGTCGATTGTTGGCCTTGGCCGAAAAGACAGTTCGCACGAAGCGTTTCAATCCAAAGTGGAGCAGGCGCTTCAGGAGAATTCAAGAAGGCCGGTCGATGCTGCGCGGCTTCCCGAGTTTTTGGATATGTTCCGTTACTGCACATTTGATGCTGAGCAAAGCACAAGCTATGATGGGCTGAAAAGCCATATCGAGCAGCGCGAACAGGAACTTGGCATTCCGCAAAACCGGTTGTTTTATTTGTCGGTTGCCCCGCATTTGATTGAAACCATTACAGCAGGGCTTCACGCGAGCGGCACAGATAAGCTCTCGGGATGGAAACGGCTGATTGTTGAAAAGCCTTTCGGCAGTAGCTTGGAAACTGCCAGGCTGTTAAACCGAAAATTGAGTGCTGTATTCCGTGAAGAAGAAATTTACCGAATTGACCATTATCTAGGCAAGCCAATGGTCCAGAATTTAAATACATTGATGGCGGCCAATCCCTTTTTCGAGTCGGCAGTGAGCCGCAAACAAATCAGCAATATTCAAATTACCGCAAGTGAAACAGTCGGAATCGAGAATCGCTCAAATTATTACGAGCAGGCCGGCGCTATACGTGACATGGTTCAAAACCATTTGCTGCAATTGGTGATGGTCAGCGCTACATTATTGCCGAATAAGCTGATGAACCACGATCAATCCGTCTTGAAAACAGATATCATGAAGTCGCTCCGCCCAATAACAAAAGATCAAGCACACCATCAGATTGTCCGTGCGCAGTATGACCGCGGTACCGTCAATGACGTTTCTGTTAATGGCTATACAGAAGAAGCCGGAGTTCAGGAAGGCTCTACGACCGATACATACGTAGCGGCACGCCTATCAATCGACCATCCATCATGGGAAGGCATTCCGTTCTATATTCGCACCGGCAAACGGATCAATCAAAAGTCGACGCAAATCGTTATTGAATTCGAACAAAACGAGTTGGCGTCCCAAACCTTCCAAGGGGTTTCTCCGAACTTGATGGTATTGGAAATCAGCCCGCTTGAACGCGTGGCGATGCGCATTAACGTGAAAGATGCGACAAGCGGCCGCTTTAAGCCGGTATGGACCGATTTCTCCACGAGTTCGGACAACCAGCCTGAAGCCTACGAGTTGTTGCTTCACGATGCACTCCGAGGCAATTCTTCCTTTTTTGCGGACTGGCCGGAAGTCGAGCTGTCGTGGGAATGGGTCCAGCCGATTGTCGCCGCTTTTGACGAGCAGCTGCTGCCGCTCCACCATTACCCGGCAGGCTCTAAAGGCCCCGATCAGGCAGACCAGTTATTGCTGGAGCAAGGGCATAACTGGTGGTAAACGTTATTAGATACAACTGAACTCGTTTTTCTGATGCAGCGAGCGCAAGATGATCAGTTCAACTTAATAAGCAACTGAAAAATGGTACGAATTTTATTTGGTTAACAATACAAACGAGGTGAACGATTAGTGAAGCAGCATATTGGCGTTATTGGACTTGGGGTAATGGGAAAAAACTTGGCACTTAATATGGAAAATAATGGGTTTTCCGTTGGCGTTTACGATTACTGGACCGACCGGACCGAATCTTTTATTCAAACAGAAGCACAAAACTTAAACATTGCTGGATTTGCTACTAAAGAAGCGTTTATTGAATCACTCGAAGCCCCCCGCAAGATATTGATGATGGTTCAGGCAGGAAACGCAACCGACTCGGTTATCGAGTCGCTCGTGCCCTTGCTTGACAAAGACGATATCTTAATCGACGGCGGCAATTCTTTTTTCCAGGATACAAACAGAAGAACAGCAGCATTGACAGCGTCTGGCGTTCAATTGATCGGCGCCGGCATTTCCGGCGGCGAAGAAGGCGCACGGAACGGCCCGTCGATCATGCCGGGCGGATCAAAAGAAGCTTATGCGCAAGTAAAGCCGATCTTTGATGCCATTTCCGCAAAAGTGGAAGGAGCTTCGTGCAGCGCTTATATGGGTCCGTCCGGCGCCGGACATTTTGTAAAAATGGTTCATAACGGCATCGAGTATGGCGATATGCAATTGATTGCGGAAGCTTACTTTATCATGAGGCAAGCACTCGGCCTGTCCCCTGTGGAACTGTCGGAAATATTCGGCGAATGGAACAAAGGCGAGCTGGACAGCTATCTCATTGAAATCACGGCAAACATTTTGAAAACAATCGATAACGAATCAGGCGAACCGCTGATCGACCGTATTTTGGACGCTGCCGAACAAAAAGGCACAGGTAAATGGACAAGCCAGAATGCATTGGATTTGGGTGTATCGCTGCCGATCGTTACTGAGTCTGTATTTGCCCGCTTTATTTCCTCAGCAAAAGACGAGCGCGTTGCCGCAAGCCGCGTTCTTCCCGGTCCAGCTGCCGAGACGCCGAACGGCGATTTGTCCGAATGGGTCGAAGCTGTACGCGAAGCGCTTTACATGAGTAAAATCTGTTCGTATGCGCAAGGGTTCGTACAGCTTCAAAAAGCTTCAGAGCAATATGGCTGGGACATTCCACTCGGTGAAGTGGCAATGATTTTCCGCGGCGGCTGCATCATCCGCGCGAGATTTCTTCAAAACATCAAGGATGCGTTCGATAAAGACCGCGAACTGCCTAACTTGCTGATGGACAGCTATTTCCGCGACATCGTCAGCACTTACCAAAAGTCGCTTAGAAAGGTCCTCGCATTGTCGATCGAACAAGGCATTCCAGCACCGGCTTTCTCCAGTGCACTTGCCTATTACGACAGCTACCGGACAGAAACGCTTCCCGCCAACTTGGTGCAGGCGCAGCGTGATTATTTCGGCGCCCATACATACCGGCGCACCGACCTTGAAGGCAGCTTCCATACAGAGTGGCCGAAAGGCGAATAAAGATTTTCCGGTTTTACTCGTTTCATCTATAGCAACGATTCAACCCCCGCCATTCCAAATGACGGGGGTTTTTATCTTCTAAAAAACAGTGAACAACTAATGTACTTAGTGACTCCTTCGTGTTTTTGTTCTAAAGATCTTATGATTCAAGAAACTTTAATTGCGCCCGGCTTTTTTCTTTTAAACATTCGAAACATATTAATCATCTGTCCTCACTTTTATTGCTATACGGCAATTCCAGCTGGATTTCCAACCGGCACCATATTAATTCCCATTGCTTTTTAAGTACCCGTCGCTTATAAATCTCCATACGGCTTTCACATGTGGCGAAATAGGGCGTTGGCTTTACTTTGAAATTGATCGCATCCCAAATTCCGTGCGGTGCGGCGAGCACAAGTTGAGTGGACGAGTCCAACGAAATGCCTAGCGCCGTCGCGGTTTCCGGAAACTTCGATATGGCATCCACCGACGAAGTATAAGGCTCAACGCCGTTGCGTATATGCATCCTCGCTTGATTTTTTACAGACCACGGGATGCCTGGAAAGAGGCGATTCAACTGATTTTCCAGCTCTCTTTCTTTTGCCTTGTCCGTCTGATGCGGGTCAAAGTAAATAACGTCTACATCTGACAAAGGGGTTTTCTCGGCAAATTCGTGCAAGTTGTCCCATATTTTCGAGCGGACAAATCCTGCACAAATCCACCAATCCGACAGCTCCAACGCTTGAACCGTTCGCAATAAACGCATCATCCATTTATCTTGCTCGATCATGCTAATAACGTCTTGTTCATTTGTTATCATGTCCGGTAAAGCTCCTTTGAAAGTTTGCCTAAGTGGCATCGATTTCGGATCGGGATATCAGTTCTCATCAGATTATAAGGCTTTATTGCCTGTATCGTTTGCTGTAAATCGGATGCTGTCCAGCAGCAAGTATCCAAACACCAGCCCTGCTATCGTCGGGACAGTCGTTCCCCCAACTAAAACAATACCTGGTATCCGAAGCCACCCTTGTCCAATTACGGAAAACGGCAAAAATGTCATAACGATAATGTATAACGCGGGTATTCCAAATGCTAAAAATACCGCCCAATCAAATTTTTGGACTTTGCTTTCGCGCAGCTGCAGCACGAATTTCGGCGCACGGATCAAAAGGCCGATAACGACAGGAAACAAGGCAATAAATACATAAAGCAAAGTGGGATCGAACGTTGCGTCGGATCTTTCGTGCAGCACAGATTGAAGCTGCATTCCGAAGTACAGCAATACCCCGATCGCAAGTGCACAGCTAAAGTAATATAAGAACCTTTTCATCAAAATGCCTCCTTTGAATTAGCGAACCTTTTCTTGTTACGTTATAAGTAATTTCCAATAAAAGGTTTCCACTGAATCTCCAAGCTGCTACACTTCCAACTTTTGACCAACTGATAGTTCGAGTGCTTTTTTCGGTCAGGTTTTCCGACCGCTGTATACGGAAGGCTTTCTACGAATTTGATCGTACGCGGAATTTCAAAGGGAGACAGATGGCTGCCCAGCCAAATTTTCAGTGCGTGTTCGGTAAGCACCGCATTTTCATGCAGCTGGACAAAACCCGTTAAGACTTGCCCATGGTGTGCATCGCTCTCCCCGACAACGATGGCATCTTGTATGCCCGGATGCTGGGTTACGACTTTTTCTACTTGCTCCGGATAGATATTGTTTCCTGCAGATACGATTAAATCATCGGCTCTTCCCAACAAAAAATAATCGCCGTGTTTATTACGGTAGCCGATATCGCCTGTATTTATCCATTGCTTACGTGCACTGTCCATCGACCATTTGTTGCACATGCAAAATTGTCCGATCTCACCTGCACTTGCTTTTTTGCCGTTCCGTCGGACATTCAACTTGCCGCCAGCAATCTTTTTGCCGAGTGTGTTCGCATGCCGCGCAAGATCATTCGGCGTTGCGATAAGGTTCAAACCGGTTTCAGAAGTGCCGTACAAATTGTACAGCACATTTCCTAATCGGTTTTGCACCCGGCTGACAACAGAAGTATCCAGACGCGCGCCGCCCGACGCGATGCAAGCAAGAGACCGCAAGCTTTCGACATCAGTTTTCAGCAATTGATGGATCATTAACGGCACCACCGTGATAACTTCTACCTGCTGCTTTTCAATAAGGGCGCACGCTTTAGCAGCATCAAAACGATCTTGTAAAACGACTTTTTTCCCGAGCGCCATAAATGCAAGCAATACCGCGATTCCGTATCCATGAAATATCGGTGTTGCCACAAATGCAGTCCGGTAATTCAACAATTGCAGACGGCCGATCAGCCCGTTGAATGGAGCAAGAAAGCGAAAAATCGACGGCTGGTGCATAATTTCTTTCGGGGTTCCGGTTGTGCCGCCTGTCAGCAATGATATGTTTCCGCTTGAAGCCCTTGGCAGCTTCCACTCTGCCACTCTTTCCGCGGTTAAGCTGTTGATAGAAGGTGCAGTCTCGTGATAGCTGGGAATGCGGTTGTTTTCAAAAGGTGATTGATCAAGTTTCTCGCTGAATTCATTATCGTAAATGACTAAATCAAAAGGCTGCTTTGCAACAAGGCGATTAAATTGAGATTGGCTGATCGAATGATTGACTAAATACACATTGGCTCCAGCACGGGAAACGGCAAAAAGGCTTTGTACGAGCGAAGCGTGGTTTTTGCAGAGCAGCGCGACATTTTGCCCTTTTTCAAGCTTGTATCGCTCCCGCAATCGGCATGCCAACTGTTCGCATTGCTGCTGGAGGGCGGCATAGGAAATCGTCTGCCGGTCATCCACCAATGCAATTCGGTCGCGATTCCGTGAACCAGCTGTAGTAAACAGCAACATTAAATTAATGCCATTTTTGTTGATTTCGCCGAAGAGACGAATGAGTCCTGATGGCGTCAATAAGCCTAAGTGAAATAATGCGCATAGCAACTTAAGCATGTTTCTTTTGCTCCTTTAGTATTACGCGCTGGGAAACTGCCCATTCAAGCGGTGTGCGGAAGACTACTGAACCAAGCTGCCCGAATACGAGCCACCACGGCTTCAGGCTTCTTTTTCTTGTATAAAGTGCTCGCCCGATCCAATGGGCTGCATGAACCGGTGACATGGCCGGAGCATTGGCATAAGCAGCTGTCGGCAGAATCATCGGCGTTCTCACGAGCGGCAAGTAAACGGTTGTCGCTGCGATGCCTCCAGCGAAAAGCTCAGGTTGAGCGGAACGCAGCCACATGTCGAATGCCCCCTTGGACGACTGGTAGGCAGCCCAATAAGGAATTGGCATAAGCAATGCGTTAATGGTCGATATGTTGACGATATGCCCATTGTTTTTTTCCAGCAGCGGAACGAGCGATAAGACCAGCTGTACAGGAGCAAAATAATTGATAGCCATCGTGCGGGTAAAATCATGGTAACGATCTAATGACTTCATAATGGGCCGGTTAATCGAAAGGCCTGCATTGTTGATGAAGATGTCCACACCGTTCGGCAGCTGGTGAAGAAACGCCAGGAAGCCGATTAATTCGAGTTCGTTTCGCAAGTCGGCTTTGTAAATGCTCACGCTCGCTGTGCCTTTTTCGATTTCTTCTTTGGCTCGCTTCAGCTGTTCTTCTCTTCTTGCCACTAAAACAATGTGAGCAGTCGTGTTTCGTAAAAGGCGGGCTGTTTCTTTGCCGATTCCTGAGCTCGCTCCTGTAATAACAATTGTTTTGTTGTTGACGGCACTGATCATTCTAGAAATATCGCATGCAGGAGAGAAAAACAGGAGGTTTTCCAACCATGTATAATTGCGCATCAAGCAACCCCCTTCTTATAAGAAAAAAAGTCATGTCATAAGTAATTTTCTAACTTTTCTTATAATAGATTTTACCATTTAAACTTGTATAAAAATTAATTTTTTAACAGTCTACAAATAAACCTGAACTAGCTATTCTTAGCTTATACAAAAAAGCCTTTCATTATCGAAAGGCCTTTAAAGAGGTTTTACAATTTTTTAAGTTAAGTATTTTTCTGCTCTTCCAAAATTGACTGGACAAAAGCCTCTTTGCCATTCGTGTACTCATTGATGTCAGTTTGCGCTTTGTTTACT
>JASKZU010000286.1 GCA_030147455.1 Planococcus sp. (in: firmicutes)
GGGTTTGTTTCTGTAGAGGCCGGCTGTTGAAATTCAAAAAGTTCGATGCCGACGCCGCCTGATGACATTAAATGAACGTTTCTCATTTTTTTGATTTCAGGTCCCTGCAAATCTTGCGTCATCGAACGCGGTCCTGCCTCGTCGGCGTCAAAGTCAAAAGGGCCCGCTAGAATACGGAAATCAAAAACTTTTCGGTACCAATCGATTGCGCGCTCTAAATCCGGCACCGCAAGCCCTACGTGTGTAATTCCTGCCATGATGATTCCTCCTTTGATCCTGTACTGTTTCTGTACCCCGCATCCGGTGGATTTATGCAGGAAAGACGTACAATAGCAGACAGTTCGGTCAAAAATAGTTGTTGTCAGACTGGAAATTTAGTATTATAATAAGCAATTGTGAAATTCTGAAATGAGGGTCCTATAATGAAAAATTCCATCTATGGATTGACGATAGAACAATTAAAAGACTGGTTTGTAGCAAACGGCCAAAAGAAGTTCCGCGCTGAACAAGTGTGGGACTGGTTATACATCAAACGCGTCACGGAATTTGCCGAAATGAAAAACTTGTCGAAAGACTGCATCGAGCTGCTGGAAAGCCATTTTGCCATCCGCACGCTTGAGCAGGCAGTTAAGCAGGAATCTTCAGACGGCACGATTAAATTCCTTTTCCGTCTTCAGGACGGGAACTTGATCGAAACAGTTTTGATGCGCTTTAAATACGGAAACTCTGTTTGTGTTACGACACAAGTCGGCTGCAACATCGGCTGCAGTTTCTGTGCGAGCGGACTGTTGAAGAAAAGCCGTGATTTGAATGCAGGTGAAATCGTAGAGCAGATCATGCAAGTGCAGGCACATTTTGACGCCATCGAAAAAGAAGAGCGCGTCAGCCATATCGTTGTAATGGGAATCGGCGAACCGTTCGACAACTATACGAATCTGATGGACTTCCTTCACGTCGTGAATTCCCAAAAAGGCTTGGCTATTGGAGCACGCCATATCACCGTATCCACAAGCGGAATCGTGCCGAAGATTTACGACTATGCGGACGAAGGCCTGCAAGTCAACTTGGCGATCTCTATTCACGCACCGACAAATGAACTGCGTTCGCGCATCATGAAAATCAACAAAGCATACCCAATTGAAAAGTTGATGGACGCTATCGATTATTACTTGGAAAAATCGAACCGCCGCATTACGTTCGAGTACATTTTGCTGCGCGACGTCAACGACCATGTAGAAGAGGCGCACAAGCTTGCTAAGTTGCTTGAAAACAAACGTCATCTATCATACGTCAACTTGATACCGTACAACTCGGTAGACGAGCATGACCAGTATCAGCAAAGTACACCTGAAGCAATCAGCGCATTCTTCGATGCACTGAAGAAAAAAGGCATCAATTGCGGCGTGCGCCAAGAACAAGGTGCAGATATCGACGCAGCTTGCGGCCAATTGCGCAGCAAGCAAATCAAAAAAGACAAAAAACCCGCTATGGCATAATCGCGTGACAGGCAGAAAGCCCCCGAATCATCGGGGGCTTTTTATATTGGACGCAAGAGTGGCGCGAAATAAAAAAACAAACTTGCAGCGCCCAACGGCCTGCGAGCTTGTTTTTTTTATTATTTTCCGCCTGATTGCAAATTGATGCCTTGAATAAAATATTTTTGGAAAAAGAAGAAGATGATGATGACAGGCAGTAAAACAAGCAGTGAACCGGCCATCAGATAGTTCCACTGGGTACTCAGCTGTCCTTTAAAGACTTGCAGGCCGATTTGCAGCGTGTACAGGTTCTCATCGTTCAAATACAGCAAGGGGCCAAGGAAGTCGTTCCAGGCGCCGTTGAATGAAAAGATAGCCACAGTGGCGATCGCAGGCTTGGTCAGCGGCAACCCAATTTTCCACCAAATATAAAAATGGCTCGCACCTTCCATTTTGGCGGCTTCAATCAATTCATTCGGAATGGTCATATAAAATTGCCGCAGCAGGAAAATGTTAAACGCGCTGCCGAAAAAAGCCGGGACGATCAACGGGTAATACGTATTGATCCAGCCGAGTTTTGCAAACAATACATATTGCGGAATCAGTGTGACGAATCCCGGGATCATCATGGTAGCTAAAACGATTGCGAATAATACATTGCGTCCGCGGAACGGGATTTTAGCAAATCCATAAGCGATAAATGAATTCGACAAGACGTTCCCGATCACAACCAATGTCGTGATCGTGAGCGTATTGATTGTATAGCGTGTAAACGGTGCAGCTTCCCATGTGCGGATATAGTTGGACCAGTTCCATGTTTCCGGGAAAAAGCTCGGCGGAAACGACATGACTTCCGACATGGTTTTTAGAGAAGTGGAAAACATCCACCAAAGCGGCGATAAAATCATCAAGCTTCCCGCTGCGAGCAGCACGAAATTGATAAGTTTGATTAGATTTTTTCGATTTCCGTGATGCTCAAAATAACTTGGGTTGCGAATGTCCTTGGCTTCTCCGCCTTCGTCCACGTAGCGTGTGCTTTCTTGAGGCGTGGTCATCGGTTATCGCCTCCTTCATAATGCACCCAACGGGGAGCCAATTTCAGATTGATCATCGTTAATACGAAGACAATGATAAACAGAATCCATGACATGGCCATTGCGTAACCCATGTTGAAGTTTTCGAATGCCTGGCGCCACATATAGAGGTTGTAAAACAGCAATGAGTTGGCCGGCCCGCCTTCGCCGTTGCTCGACATGACGTAGGCTTCCTGGAAAATCTGGAAGCCGCCAATCAAGCTGGTCACCACATCAAAGAAAATAACCGGCGAAATCATCGGGAGCGTGATATGGAAAAACTTGCGGAATGTATTGGCCCCATCAATTTCTGCCGCTTCGTAAAGTGTTTTCGACACCCCTTGCATGCTTGCAAGGTACAGCAGCATGGCGCCGCCTACGCTCCAAAGTTTCATAAGAATCAGCGAGGGCTTGGTCCAGCTTGGATCAAACAGCCAGTTCGGGCCATTGATGCCGAACCAGCCGAGGATCAGGTTGACCATGCCGGTTCCAGGGTCGAGCAATTGCATCCATAGCAAGTATACGCCGACGCCGGACAGGACCGCCGGCAAATAATACAGCGTACGGAATATGCGAATGCCCGGAATGTCCTGGTTCAGCAGCGCCGACAATAAAATGGCGCCGAGTGTCGTCAGTGGAACTGAAAACAACACATAGTACAGCGTGTTCCAAAGAGAGGTCCAGAACAATCCATCGCTCCCGAACAACCCTGTATAGTTATCAGTCCCGACAAAGTCCATCTGGGAAGTGATATTGTAATTAGTGAAACTCGCCATAAGCGAAAAAACCAGCGGTCCTGCAGTAAAGGCAAGAAAGCCGATTATCCACGGCATGACGAAGATATAGCCGTACATCGTTTCTTTGCGACGCATAGCCGACCCTCTTTTAGCCAAGAAAAGCCCCCCTTACTCGCCCGTATTTTTTTGAATCAGCGATTCTACATCGGCTTGTGCTTGTTCAAGCGCCTGTTTTGGTGTTTTGGAGCCGAGGAAAACTTCATCGACTTTAGGAGTGATGCTGCTCATAAAGTCAGGCGCTGAAACCGGTGTTGGCGTCAGCAGTGTTTCGTTCATGTATTCAGTCGCCATGCTGTAGACCATGGTGCCGCTTTCCGTCAGCTCATCGGACTGTGCCGCATTTTCCGCGGCTTCAATATTGGCCACTGTGTCAAAGTTCTCGACAGCCCAATATTCCTGGGCTTCTGCTCCGGTCAAATATTTGATAAATTCAAACGAAGCTTCCGGATTGGATGCGCCAGCCGGTATTTCAGCGACAAATCCGCCGCCCCAGCTCGTATTGCCATTGCCGGGTTCCATTTCCGGCAGTTCTGCAATGCCGAAGTTCAAGTCTTCTGCATAGTCGCGAATCTGCGTATAGAATGTAGGGGTGTTGACGTACATCCCGAGGCTGCCGTCAAAGAACGGATTGCCTTGCTGGCTGTCGATTTGTGCTTTGAAAGAGTTGATGACGTTGTCGCCGTATTTATCGTGCCATCCTTTTAACCATTCAAGCGTTTCGAGGTTTGTTTCCGTATCGATCAGCACCTCGTTGTCGCTGTTTACAAAGTTATGGCTATTGGCGTTCAGCATCCACACATCATAGCTGACGCCCCACATTGGATAGAACCCGATGCGCTCGTAGTCATTGCCGTTTTTCACATCCAATTTATCAGCATATTCCTCCAGTTCTGCCCATGTCGTCGGCGGCTGTTCAGGATCAAGTCCTGCTTCTTCAAAAGCGTCTTTATTGTAGAACAGGACGCGCGTGTCTGTATTGAACGGGATGCCATAGGAATCGCCTTCGTGAAGCGTAGCATTCCATAGTTCCGGATAAAACTGGCCGGAAATATCGTCCTCAGCCAAAAATTCCGAAAGGTTCATCGCTTGGTTTTTTTCTCCGCGCAAAGCGGTGGCGTTAATATCGTTGATGACGACATCAGGCGGATCGCCGGCTGCGATGGCTGCCAGTTCTTTTGTCCAAATATCCCCCCACGGCAGGAATGTGTGCCTTACTTCAATGTCATCTTGGGATTCGTTAAAGTCAGTGATGATTTTTTCAATGACAGGACGGCGGATTTCAGATCCCCAAAATGTCCAGAAATCGAGCACCACTTTGCCGTCTTCATTCGGTGTGGCGCTGTCATTTCCATTTCCGGTTTGGAAGCCTGCACAGCCGCTCAGCAGAAGGGCGGAAGTTAAAGCTGTCGTGCTGAAAATACGTGATTTGTTCATAACGAACTCACTCCTCTTTTTATATTTTTTGTTCTAGGTATAAAACTTTGTGGCACGAAGTAAATGCGCAGACAGAGCGGAAAATAGCCAGGAGGCCATTTTCCACTTTCTACAAAATATTCCAGCTTCTTTATAGTGCTGAGTATACAACAGGGGTTAATGGATGCCAAACATATATTTGTAATTTACTGCGTATTCTCTATAATGAAAAGAAAACGCTTCAAAAGGAGAATCGGACATGGCAGAAATTAAAATAGACGGCTTAGGCAAACGATATGACAGCGGTGCACTTGCTGTCAGTGATTTCAACTTACATATCAAAGACGAGGAATTCATTGTCTTTGTCGGCCCATCCGGCTGCGGAAAGTCAACAACACTCCGGATGATTGCAGGGCTGGAAGAAATCTCAGAAGGTGAATTCTTCATCGATGACAAACGAATGAATGATGTGCAGCCGAAAGA
>JASKZU010000287.1 GCA_030147455.1 Planococcus sp. (in: firmicutes)
CGAACCGATGCTTCGGCCAAATCGCGAACCATCGATTCCACATCGCGTCCTACATAGCCGACTTCAGTAAATTTGGTCGCTTCCACTTTGATGAACGGCGCCCCGGTCAATTTTGCAATGCGCCGCGCAATTTCAGTTTTGCCGACACCTGTCGGCCCGATCATCAAAATGTTTTTTGGAATCACTTCGTCCTGAAGCTCCTCGTTCAAGCGGCTGCGGCGGTAGCGGTTGCGCAGTGCAATCGCGATAGCGCGCTTGGCATCTTTTTGCCCGACGATAAAGCGGTCCAAGTGTTCGGTGATCTGCCGCGGTGTCAAATCGTTTTGTTGTTTCATCATGACAGCTCCTCCATAATGATTTGATGGTTTGTGTAGACGCAAATATCAGCTGCGGTTTCGAGGGCCGACTGGGCGATTTCTCCGGCAGTCAATTGCTCCCCGGCATATTTCTTTAACGCACGTCCGGCAGCCAGTGCATAATTTCCGCCTGAACCGATAGCCAAAATTCCATCATCCGGCTCAATTACTTCCCCTGTGCCCGACACAAGAAGCAGTTCGTCTTTGTTCATGACAATGAGCATCGCTTCGAGCTGCCGCAGCATTTTATCTCCCCGCCACTGTTTGGCAAGTTCGACAGCTGCCCGCTGTAAGTTGCCGTTGAACTCCGTCAGCTTGCCTTCGAACATTTCGAATAGCGTGAACGCATCGGCTACAGAACCGGCAAACCCGGTCAATACTTCATTATTGTACAAACGGCGCACTTTTTTCGCCGTGTGCTTCATGACGACCGCATTTCCGAACGTTACTTGCCCGTCCCCGGCCATCGCCGACTTTCCTTTATGTTTTACTGCAAAAATAGTAGTAGCATGAAATTCCTGCATTTGAATAAAACTCCTCTCTATGCCCGCGGATGGGCTTTTAGGTACGTATTGCGCAAATGATCTTTTGTGACATGCGTGTATATTTGGGTAGAGCTTAAATGTGCGTGTCCAAGCAGCTCCTGTACGGTGCGCATATCGGCGCCGTTATTCAGCAAATGGGTCGCGAACGTGTGGCGGATCATGTGCGGATAAATGGACGAATGAAGCGAAGCTTTTTTCATGCATTCGTTCAGGATATGGCGGATGCCGCGGTCCGTCACCCCTTCGCCCCGGCTATTGACGAAAAGCATGTCATGGCTCTTTGATTTCATCAATGCAGGACGGGCGCTGTCAATATAAAGTTCCAATGCATCATGCGCAAATTGGCCATAGGGAATATAACGCTCTTTGCGTCCTTTCCCCATTACCTTAACAATATGCATGGAACGGTCCAAATCTTTCATTTGAATTGATACACATTCACTGACGCGCATGCCGGTTGCATACAGCAGTTCCAGCAGTGCACGGTTGCGAAGAGACAATTTGTCTTCTCCGTCCAAAGAGGCGAACAGCTGCGCCAGTTCTTCCTCGTAGAAAAACTGCGGCAGGCGCTCTTCTTTCTTCGGGTGGTACAGCGAGCGAAAAGCCGCCTCGCTCAAGCCAAATTCGCGGTTTCCGTAGCGGAAAAACGACCGGATCGCCGAAATTTTTCGTGAAATCGACGTGCGTGACAGTTCTTTTTCATATAGTTTTGTTACATAGTTTCGTGCATGCAAGTACTCTACTTCGTGCAGATCCGCAACACTTTCTTCTTCCAAAAACAGAAAAAAACCCTCCAGATCCTGAAGGTACTGGTGGACAGTGTGAGTGGAGTAATTTTTCTCCAGCTGGATATAATTCATGAAGGATTCAAGCATCTGTTCTTTTTTCATGGGTGCGCCGCCTTTCAGGCAATTGAAAAAGCCTCTAAAGTATACCAATACTTAGAGGCTTTTATCAATTAAACCGTCACTGAATTCATATAATTTTGAATTGCATCAAGCGCGCGGTTCGCATGCCGTTCAGCACGCTCTTGCTTCGACTTGACGCGCTCTCCTAGATCCGGGAACAAACCAAAATTGATGTTCATCGGCTGGAAGTTTTTGCTGTTGGCTTCTGTAATATAGCGAGCCATGCTGCCAAGTGCCGTTTCAGCCGGGAGGACGATCGGCTCTTCTCCAAGCGCCAGTTTTGCCGCATTGATTCCGGCAAGCAGCCCGCTGCCTGCTGATTCCACATAACCTTCCACTCCGGTCATCTGGCCGGCAAAGAAAATGTTCGGGTCGGCTTTTAGCTGGTATGTGGATTTGAGTACATTCGGCGAATTGATGAATGTATTGCGGTGCATGACGCCGTAGCGGACGATTTCCACATTTTCAAGACCCGGAATCATGCGCAGCACTTCTTTTTGCGCGCCCCATTTCAAATGCGTCTGGAAACCGACGATGTTGTAAAGCGTACCGGCTGCGTCATCTTGACGCAATTGCACGACCGCGTAAGGGCGTTTGCCCGTTTTTGGGTCTTCCAAGCCGACTGGCTTCATCGGGCCGAACGTCATCGTTTTTTCGCCGCGTGCTGCCATGACTTCGATTGGCATGCAGCCTTCGAAGTAGATTTCTTTTTCGAATTCTTTTAACGGCACGACTTCTGCTTCAACGAGCGCTTTATGAAAGCGCAAGAACTCTTCTTCGGTCATTGGGCAGTTCAAATATGCCGCTTCCCCTTTGTCATAGCGGGATTTCAAGTAAACTTTATCCATATCGATGCTGTCTTTTTCGACAATCGGCGCTGCCGCATCGTAGAAGTAAAGATAATCTTCACCTGTCAGTTTACGCACTTTTTCTGCAAGGGCCGGTGACGTTAGGGGTCCTGTTGCAATAATCGTGATGCCTTCCGGGATTTCCGTTACTTCCTCATTGATTACTTCGACAAGCGGATGGTTGCGGACATTTTCCGTCACCGTGCCGGCGAATTCATGGCGGTCAACCGCAAGAGCTCCCCCTGCAGGAACCGATGCCCGGTCTGCTGCATCAATAATCACCGAGTCAAGCTTACGCATCTCCTCTTTGATGACCCCTACAGCATTCGTAAGCGAATTGGCGCGCAGCGAGTTGCTGCAGACCAGTTCCGCAAATTTATCTGTATGGTGGGCAGGGGTTTGTTTAACCGGCCGCATTTCGTATAAACGGACGTTTACGCCGCGTTTTGCGATTTGCCATGCTGCTTCGCTTCCTGCTAGTCCTGCGCCAATTACGTTTACTGTTTTCGTCATTCTAAACACCTCTGTCAATTATTGAACTTCTTCTTTATAATCACATGCCGTACAGTTGATCTGCACGCCTTTTTTCACTTTCTTTTCCACCATCAAGCTCTCGCATTTCGGGCAAGGCCGTTCGATCGGCTTGTCCCATGAAACGAATTCACATTCCGGGTAGCGTTCGCAGCCGTAGAAAATGCGGCGTTTCTTGCTTTTCCGCTCGACGATCTCGCCTTCTTTGCAAGTCGGGCACTTGACGTCGATGTGTTTAACGATGGCTTTCGTGTTCCGGCAATCCGGAAAATTGCTGCAAGCCATGAATTTGCCATAACGGCCAAGTTTGTAAACCATTGGTGAACCGCATTCTTCACAATCTTCCCCGGCAGGCTCGTCTTTGATTTGGACTTTTTCCATTTCGTTCTCGGCAACTTCCAGGTCTTTTGCGAATTCCTTGTAGAAGACGTCGATAATTGCCCGCCAATCGACTTCGCTTTCTTCCACGCTATCCAAATCTGTTTCCATCTTGGCTGTAAATTCGATATTGAGGATATCCGGGAAAAAGTCATGCACAAGCTGGTGAACGATTTCACCGAGCTCTGTCGGAATAAAACGCTTGGAATCCAATGCCACATAACCGCGTTTTTGAATAGTATCAAGTGTTGGTGCATATGTGGAGGGGCGGCCTATGCCGAGTTCTTCCAATGTGCGCACAAGACGAGCTTCTGTAAAGCGCGGCGGCGGCTGGGTAAAGTGCTGGTTGGGTGCAATGTCGACCGCTTTGACTTTATCGCCTTCTGCCATTTCCGGCAGGATATTGTCTTTTTCCTCTTTCTTGTCGTCCGTTCCCTCGATATAGAGTTTCATAAAGCCTGGGAATTTCACTTGAGAACCGTTGGCGCGGAAAATCGCTTCGCCGTTCTCGAGTTCCGCCATCACCGTATCCAATACGGCCGGCGCCATTTGGCTCGCTACAAAGCGATCCCAAATCAATTTGTACAACCGGTATAAATCACGCGATAAAATGCTCTTCATCACTTCCGGCGTACGGTGGACACTAGTTGGCCGAACTGCCTCATGGGCATCCTGCGACTTTTGCGATTGCTTGGCTTCCGGCTTCTGCGTCACATACTCGCTGCCGTATTTTTCCCCGATAAACCCAATGGTATCTTGCTTTGCAGAATCAGAAATACGTGTGGAATCGGTACGCATGTACGTAATCAAACCGGTAACGCCTTCCTTGCCGACTGCAATCCCTTCATATAGCTGCTGGGCGAGCATCATTGTTTTCTTGGCGCGGAAATTTAATTTTCTTGCTGCTTCCTGCTGGAGAGAAGAAGTGGTGAAGGAAGGAGAAGGGTTGCGCTTGCGTTCTTTTTTGACAACGCTTTTGACAAGAAAATCCTTGCCTTTCATGGAAGCCATTACCGCTTTAACGTCTTCTTCGTTTGAAAGCTTCATTTTTTTCTCAGACGTTCCGTAGTATTGCGCTTCGAACGTTTTTTTTGCTTTCTCAAATTGTCCGGTAATCGACCAGTATTCTTCCGGTTCAAAGTTCTTGATTTCATTTTCACGGTCAATGATCAGTTTAAGTGCAACCGATTGGACGCGGCCTGCCGACAATCCTTTTTTAACCTTTTTCCACAAAATCGGGCTGATGCTGTAACCGACAAGCCGGTCAAGGATGCGGCGCGCCTGTTGGGCATCCACTAAATCCATATCCAGTTTGCGCGGATGCTTGAACGCATCTTTCACAGCATCTTTTGTAATTTCGTTGAACACAACACGGCAATCCGATTCAATATCTACGCCGAGTGAGTTCGCCAAGTGCCAGGCGATTGCTTCCCCTTCTCTGTCGGGGTCAGCTGCGAGAAAAACTTTCTTCGCTTTTTTTGCTTCTTTTTTCAATTCCTGCAAAATGGGGCCTTTCCCGCGGATTGTAATATAGCGGGGTTCGTAATTATTTTCAACATCAACGCCCATTTGGCTGCGCGGCAAATCGCGCAAGTGGCCGAGTGAAGCTTTTACTTTATATTTTTTTCCTAAATATCGTTCAATTGTCTTCGCCTTTGCGGGCGACTCGACAATTACTAAAAAATCAGCCATCTATATTCCTCCTCATAGAGGTATCTTCACATCTGAAAAGAATCACCTGATGCAAAATGTATAACAGTTTTTGGCCGATTGCAAGGTTTTTCGTCGAGCCGGTCTTTTTCAGCTGCGCAATTGACGGTATTCTTCCAGCACCTGGTGGCCGCTCCAGACCGGTTTGGCCCCTTCAGAAATTAGTTTATGAGGGCCGCCGGAAAGCGGTGAAAAGATGTCTCCTGGAACAGCAAAGATATCTTTTCCGTGATCCAGCGCATGTTCAATTGTGCTCAACGTCCCGCTTTTCACTTCTGCCTGGGTAACAATCACGCCTTTTGATAATCCGCTGATGATACGGTTGCGCATTGGAAAATTCCACTTTCGGGGCGTCATGTAAGGAGGATATTCAGTCAGCAGCAAATGGGTTTCTTCTATTAAAGAATAAAGTTCTTCATTGGCTTTTGGATAGCGGTATAAAAACCCGCTGCCAATAACCGCAATGGTTTTTCCACCGCGTTCGATAGCTTCGCGGTGCGCCATGGCATCCGCACCTTTCGCCAATCCGCTAACGATCACGAAGCCTTCTGCAATCAGCGGGGGAATCAATTGCTTGATCGCTTGAGACGAGTA
>JASKZU010000289.1 GCA_030147455.1 Planococcus sp. (in: firmicutes)
ACTAACTCGGGAAGATCGCCCGAGTGGATTTCGGCACTTCGCTTTCCCGCAGGAGTCGCCGCCTTCCGCTTCGGATGCTAAGGATGTGTGGAAGGTGAAAGTTTCTTTTGTTGGGTTTGTTCATCTCTCTGATTTTGCCTGCTGGTGTAAAGAAGCGTTGTTCATCGTAAAGCACTACTTGTTCTATTTTTATAAAAATAGATTAGATCGATTCAGGTTGACTGACCCATTTATAGCCGAGCCCCCAGACGGTCAGTAAGTGCTCGTCGATCGGGAATCCGGAGTGGCGGATTTTTTCCCTGACATTGCGGACGTGGGAGTCGACGGTCCGGCCTTCGGTTTCTGAATCGAATCCCCATATGAGTTCGATCAAAAGGTCGCGTGTAAATACTTTTCCAGGATGCTTGAGCAATTGCCCGACCATAAAGAATTCTTTTGGCGTCAATTTGATCGGTGCTTGACGATAGGTCAGTTCAAAGCGCTCTTCGTCCCACTCGAGTCCCTTTATTTCAATGGTTTTTTTGGACGTCCGCCTAAGCAAGGCTTCCATTCGCGCGAGCAGTTCCTGTTCATCGAACGGCTTGGTAATGTAATCGTCTGCTCCCAGCTTTAATCCTTTGACGATGTCATCTTGCTGTTCGCGTGCTGTCAACATGATGATCGGCACATCCGAAAAGCGGCGGATTTCGGTGCACAGTTCCCAACCGCTGACGTCCGGCATCATAATATCCAGCAATACGAGGTCATAGGCGGTTTCACGGAGCTCATGAAGTGCTGATTGTGCGTTTTGTGCTTTTGTGCAGCGGTATTGATGCGGCGTCAAATACAGCGCCAGCAAATCGAGCATGCGGCGTTCGTCGTCAACCAACAGGATTTTGTGCATGTGCTTTCCTCCCCAATTTTATCGTGACGGTTGTACCTGTTGCTTTTTCGCTTTCGATTGCGATCGTACCGCCGTGTGACTCGACCAGCTCTTTGGCGATTGCAAGCCCTAGCCCGCTTCCACCGGACTTGCGCGATCTTGATTTATCGACGCGATACAAGCGTTCAAAGACAAATGGCAACTCTTCTTGCGGAATTCCTTCTCCCTGATCTATAACTTGGATGATCACTGATTCCCCGTTCGGTAGGCCTTCGAGAACTACCGTAGTACTTGGATTTGAATGCTTGCGTGCATTGTCGAGTATGTTCAACAGCACTTGCTGAAACCGTGCCGGATCGACCGAAACGGTAATATCGGAATCGCACTGGACGACAAGCACCATATGCTTTTCGCTGAAGGCGGGACGAACAAGTCCGGCAGCAGAATCGAGCAATGCCCGAAGCTGGATGGTTTCTTTTCGGATGGAAAATTGGTTATGGTCCAGTTGCGCAAGTTCGAACAATTGCTGGATCAAGTTCGTCAACTGGTCGGTTTCTTCCTGGATAATCGCCAAGTATTCCTGACGCTGCGGTTCGGGAGTACCGGGTCGGCTCGCCATATCGGCATAGCCTTTGACATAGGTCAGCGGCGTCCGCAGTTCATGTGAAATGTTCGCGAGGAATTCGTTGCGCTCGCTTTTCAAGCGGTCGAGATCTGTGGACAATTTCGTGATGGCGTTCGCAAGACCACCGAGTTCATCCGTGCGTTCGGTGTTCAATACAACTTCACTTTGCCCAGCTGACAATTGTTCGGCCGCTTTTTTCATCCGTACGAGCGGCAACGTAATAAATCGCGACAACAGGAAAATTGTGATGACGGTCAGCAGCAGCGTAATGAGCCCGCTGATCAGAAATTGATTGCGCAGCCGGTCGACCATTTGCCTGATTTGAGCAGACTCGGCAAACATAAATACATGGCCCCGGTGCTCTTCCCCGATATTGATCGGGCTGTCGGTCGCAATAAAGCGTTTTTCGTTCCAGCGCTCTTCCAGCACCACGCCGCCCTGCGGAATTCCTCCGTAATCGGTATGTTCAAGTACATCTCGCATTTCCGGTTCAATGCGATCAGAGTGTGTGAGTTCGTTGCCCGCTGCATCTGTAATGACCACGACAAAGTTCGAGGCGGATTCCATCATCGCCACGTGAGACAGCGTTGCCTCATCAAAGCTGTCCTCGAGCACTTCGCTATGGGTGTTGCCGCGCGCCAGCAAGTTCTCCATCACTTCGTCCACCCGTTCATTGACAAATGTAATGTACAGCGTCGAAAACAAAAAGACTTCGATGCTGACAATAAAGACAAAAAACAGCAATCCAATTTTCAAGGCCAGTTTGTTTAACATAGGTTCCCTCCTTTCTTATGCCCACTTGAAATAACAGCGAACATGGCGGGGTAGAATCACGTTAAGTGTAACGGAAAAGTTCTGATTTTCTGTGCACATTCGCCCTCATCCGGCAAAATTATTGCGTATCAATTCATTTCACAGAAATTGTCACGCTTCCTGCACAGTTTTTGCATGAACTAAGGCTAGACTGTCTTATATCATCTAGAAGAAAAGAGGAATGCAAGATGGCAAAAAACAAATGGACGTTGTCCGCCTTGTCGATCGTTGCGGCCGTTATGATGGGTGCTTGCAACGCAGAAGATGCGGCGCCGGCAGATACGAACGAACAAATGGATCACGGGGACAGCCATGCAGGCATGGACCACTCGAGTTCCGGCGAAGTGCCGGATGGTTTGGAAGAAGCCGCAAACCCGATGTACGAAGTGGGAAGCCAGGCTATCATCGAGACCGATCATATGGACGGCATGATGGGTGCTGAAGCGAAGATCTCAGGTGCATATGATACGACCGCTTATGCAGTCAGCTATACTCCTGAAGGCGGCGGGGACCCGGTGCAAAACCATAAATGGGTCATCCACGAGGAGCTTGAAAATGCACCGGACGCACCATTTAACGCAGGAGACGAAGTTGTGCTTGATGCAGATCACATGAAAGGCATGGACGGCGCTAAAGCAACAATTGATTCCGCCGAACAAACGACTGTCTACATGGTCGACTTTGATATGGAAAACGGCGAACGCATTGCCAACCATAAATGGGTGACAGAAGATGAATTGTCTCCGGCCGGCAACTAGATACAGCTATTAACCAGAAAGCTTACTGATTCATTGGTAAGCTTTTTTTGTTTTGTCAGTTGCGTTCAGGTATGTTGTTTGTTTTCTTCAAGCGGAAGATGCGGCGCCTCTTTTGGTGGCGAAAACCCGGCGCTCGTAAGCAAGAGAAAAACAGAGACCGCAAGCATGACGGCTGTCGATGCGATGATCACCGGCTGAAGAGGCAGCCACTCCGCCGTGATGCCGATAATGGTTGTCGCGATGATGACAAGTACATCCTCCAGAATGCCGTAGACGCTGACGGTTCTGCCCATGACGTCGACCGGGATGTTGTTTTGGGTAAACGTCTGGAAACCCGTATTGGCAAAAGCGAGCGAGAACGCCAGGATAAAAAAGCCGAGCGCTGCTGTATAGAATGTTCCGGAAAACGCGTAAACCAGGTAGCCTGCTGCGACCAGTACAGAACCGCCGCCCATCAGGAGCGGGACAGTCAGCTTGTCCGTAAAGACCGTATTGACGACCGCGCCGACGATGATGCCGGCGCCTGCGATGCTGACAAGAAAACCGTATTCGCTGTCCGTCATCAGCAAGACCGTTTTCGCAAATGTCGCTTCTTGTGAATCGATTGCTGCCATCATGACCATCATGCAGCTGAACAAAAAGAAAATGGTCATGACCGTTTTCGCCTGGCGGCTGAATGCGACTACGCCGCGCCAGTCGCCCCGCACCATTTGCCAGGACAAACGTCGGCTTTTGGAGTCCGGCAAATCATTTTTTTCGATGTCCGGCATCCACCACATGATCAGGCCGGATATAGCTAGTGCCAGTGCGTTCACGTAAATGGCCATTACCGGCGTGCCGAGCATAAACAGGATGCCCGCAACCGCAGGGCCGACTAAAAATGCCCCCGAATCGATCAGGCTCCGGATCGCGTTAAAGCGCTGGCGGTTTTTCTTCGGGATCAATTTGGTGATGTAAGTCATCGCGGCCGGGCTGAACATGGACCCTGCCATATTGATGACGAGCACAAATGCATAAATCGCCCACAGCCCGGATACGAACGGCAAGCAGGCGATCAACAGAGCCCGCACCATATCGAGTGCAATCATCAAACGCCGCTTGTTCACACGATCCACGACGCTGCCTGCCCA
>JASKZU010000293.1 GCA_030147455.1 Planococcus sp. (in: firmicutes)
ATGATGATCCCGAGGCCGACCAAAAAGCCGATGGCGAATCCGGAAGGAGTAAATGACACTGTCATGAACATCCAGACCAAAGCGAGAAAGAAATTCAATAGGATTTGCAAAGACAATTCGATCTACTCCTTTAATACCGCATCATAATACAGCGATGGATTCAGTAGCACTTCACCAGCGTCCTCAATGAACGGCATGAAGAGTTCCGCACCGACGCCAAGCGCGATGGTCAAGGCGACAAGAATAACCGTAGGGACGAACATGGCATTGAAACGTCCTTTATCAACTGGAAGAATTTTTTTCGGTTCACCCCAGAAAGCATAGATAAAGATACGCATCACGCTGAGCAGGACCAGTAAGCTGGTAGCCAGGATAATGATACTGCCCCAGAAATGGGTGCCTTCAAAGCCGCCTTGGACGATCAATAGCTTACCGGGAAAGCCGCTGAGCGGCGGAATTCCGGCAAGGCCGAATGCTGCGACCAAAAATATCCAGCCGAGCATAGGGTAGCTTTTCATCAAACCGCCCATTTTGCGCAAATCGCTCGTGCCGAAGATGACGACCAAAATTCCGACCAGCATGAACAGAGCCGCTTTAATCAACATGTCATGAATCAGGTAGAAGATGGCTCCTTCCACCCCAGCCACGTTCAGTTGGGAAACGCCGAACAAAATGACGCCGACAGCGATAACGATATTATAGATGATAATCTTTTTAACATCGAAGTAAGCAAGCGCACCGACACAGCCGGCAAGCACCGTCAAAATAGCGATGATCGCGAGTACTTCGTGTGTAAAGCCAACGTTCATCGTGAAGAACAGTGTGTAAGTTCTCATGATGGCATAGACGCCGACTTTGGTCAGCAATGCACCGAACAGTGCCAAAATGGCAGTAGGCGGTGAAAAGTAAGAACCCGGCAGCCAAAAGTAAAGCGGGAAAATCGCTGCTTTAAATCCGAAGACCACAAGGAACAAAATGGCGATGACAGTTAAAATGCCAACTGCATCGATCTGCGGGATCTTCACTGCCAGGTCGGCCATATTCAATGTGCCGGTGACAGAATATAAATAGGCTACGGCGACAACGAACAAGGCTGACGAAATGATGTTGACAAGCAAATACTTGATCGATTCGCGCAGCTGCTGCTTTTCGCCGCCGTGGACAATCAATGCATAAGATGCCATCAAGAGCACTTCGACAAAGACGAATAAGTTAAAGATATCGCCTGTTGTAAATGCGCCGTTAACACCGACCATCAAAAACAGCACAGCCGGATAATAAAACGATCGCTCGCGTCTTGTTCCGATTGTCGGGATGCTGAAAAATAACACAAACAGCGTAATCAGCGTTGAACTTAAAACGAGCAGCACCGACAGCATATCCGATACCATCGAAATGCCGAATGGCGCCGGCCAGCTGCCGAGCGTTACCGCCTGCACGCCGTCTGATGACACTTTGACCAGAAGAAACAGGCCGGCAATCAATGTCACCGATACGCCGACGATTGAAACGATGCGCTGCAAATAAACCTTTTTCGGGAACAATAGTAAAACCGTGGCAAAAATTAATGGAATGACGATTGGAAACAATAACAAGTTACTCATAATCTTCTGTACCTCTCAATAACTCCATATTGTCTGTTCCAAGCTCCTGATAAGCGCGATAGGCAAGTACCAGGAAAAATGATGTTACGGCAAATGCAATGACGATTGCCGTGAGAATCAAAGCCTGGGGCAGGGGATCTGCATAGTCATTGATCGTGACGCCTTCCGCCACAACCGGCGGCGCAGTGCCGCCGAGGCCGCCAAGCGTCAAAAACAACAGGTGGGCGGCGTGGCTCAGAAGGCTTGTCCCGATAATGATGCGAATCAAGCTTTTCGACAGTATGAGGTAAACAGCTGCCATAAACATCAAGCCGATGGCTACCGACATAATTATCTCCATTATTCATCCTCTCCAATCGTTTGAATAATGGTCATCGTTACACCTACAACAACCAAATACACGCCTATATCGAACAGCAGTGCCGAGTGAAGGGAAGTTTTCCCGAACAGCGGCAAGTCGAAGTAATCATAAGCATGGGTAAAGAATGGGACATCAAAAATAATCGAGGCGCTGGCCGTTGCGATGGCAATCAAAAGGCCGACCGCTGTCAGTACCACATAGTTGATCGGGAGTACTTTTTTAACAGTCGGGATATCAAACGCCAGCATAAGCAGAACAATCGCGCTCGTGGTCAAAAGGCCTCCGATAAATCCGCCGCCAGGAGTATAGTGTCCGGCAAAGAAAATGTGGACAGCGAACATCAGGATGATGAACGTTACCACTTTGGTAGCGGTTTGAAGCATCACATCATTTGTTCTCATGCTGTCCCTCCTTCTTTGTCATCCGCAGGCGGATCATGGTGATGATGCCGATGCCGGCTATCGCCAGTACGGCAATTTCAAACAATGTATCAAATCCGCGGTAATCGACCAACACGACGTTGACGATGTTTCCGCCGGCTGCTTCTGTGTAGACCGTTTCCTTGTAAAATTCGGAAATGGACGGCAGCGCTTTTTGAGAATGCGCCGACAAAGCCACGAGCGTCATCGTTACACCGACGCCGACAGCGACCAAGGCATTGCCAAAGCGGAACTTCATTCGTTCTTCTTTGCGGCTGATCTGCGGCAAATGGTAAAACGCTAACAGGAACAGCGCAACAGAAATGGTTTCGATGACCAATTGTGTCAAAGCGAGGTCAGGTGCCCGGAAGATAACGAACAGCAACGCGACCGAATAGCCGACTGCGCCAAGCGCGATAATCGCGGTCAAACGGGACTTGGAAGCCAAAATCGTTACGGTCGCACCGATCATCGCGAGCAGAATGATGATTTCATATACGCCGATCGGCGCCAAGTTGCTTGTATCCAGACGGAAAGCATCTGTCAGGAACAACGTCACCAGAACAATGGAAATCATAAACGTGAACATGTACACGAGGTATGTGCGGATAAATCCGGTCATGTACATTTTCGAGAAACGGCTGACGCCGCTTTCGCTGAGCACCATCAATTCATCATACAGCCGGTTCAGTGAAACCGGATCCGGATAAAGATCGTACAGGTGCTGCCATTTGCGCAGCGTCCAGAACATCAATCCGCCGATGGCAAAAATGCCGAGCGTCATGAACAATTCTGTGTTAAAGCCATGCCAAGCGGTTACGTGCACTTCCACTTCCTGAGGAGAATTGTACAAAAACGGCTGGATGGCGGCGACCGCCGGTTTGACGAGCCAATCACCGATTACGTTCGGGATAAAGAAAATCAGCACGACTAAAGCTGCCAGGACGACAGGTGAGACCAGCATGCCGATCGGCGCTTCGTGCGCTTGCTTCGGCAGCAATTCCGGCTTGTGCTTCCCGGTAAACGTGTGGAACACAAAGTACAAGCTATAAATGAATGTAAAGACCGATCCGATCCAGGCGATGACCGGGAATAAGATCCACCAAACGTCCATCGAGAATAAATTGAACTCCTGCAGCGATAACATCGCGGTCAGGAACATTTCCTTGCTGAGGAAGCCGTTGAACGGCGGCAGGCCCGCCATCGAAAACGATCCGATCAAAGCGACCGTAAAGCTGATCGGCATTAAACTCATCAAGCCGCCGAGTTTACGGATATCGCGTGTGCCGGTTTCGTGGTCGACAATCCCTGCGATCATGAACAGGCTTCCTTTAAACGTTGCATGGTTGATCAAATGGAACACAGCGGCAAACGCTGCATACCTCAAGTAAGTTTCAGCTGCGCCTTCCACGTGATAGGCGGCAGCCGCAACACCAAGCAGCGACATGATAAGGCCGAGCTGGGAAACGGTCGAAAACGCCAAAATCCCTTTCAAGTCACGCTGTTTCAAAGCAAAGAATGAAGCCCACACCATGGTGAACAAGCCGACTCCGGCGACGAGCCACATCCAAACTTCTGATAGCGCAAAAACAGGCGTCAGGCGAGCAACCAAGTAAATTCCAGCCTTGACCATCGTCGCCGAGTGAAGATAGGCGCTGACCGGTGTCGGTGCTTCCATGGCATCCGGAAGCCAGATGTAGAACGGAAATTGTGCAGACTTTGTAAAAGCCCCGAGCAATACGAGTACGAGCGCCCATATAAAGAAGTCGTGCTCCGCCAGCTGAGGAGCTTGTGCGATCAATTCACGGATCGAATAAGTTCCGCCCATGATGCTGAGCAATACAAAGCCCCCGAGCATCATCAATCCGCCGAATACAGTGATCATCATGGATTTCAATGCCCCAAAGCGGGAGCGATCGCGTGTATACCAATAGGCGATCAACAGGAACGACGAAATCGAAGTCAATTCCCAGAACAAATACAACGTGATCAAATGATCCGACTGAACCACGCCAAGCATGGCAGTCATAAAGATCAAAAGATAAACATAGAAATTATGTAATTGTTCCCGGTGTTTGTCCAAATAAAAGATCGAGTAAAGGACAACGAGTGCACCAATTCCCGTAATCAGCAGCGAGAACAGCAAACTGAGTCCATCGAGATACGCAACAAAAGCAATATCGAGGGACGGGATCCAAGAAAGTTCAGATACATATGTGGCGCCTTCCATAACTGAAGGAAGACGAGTAGCATAGAATGCGAACAATGCGGACGGCACAAGTAAAACGAACCAGCCTGTGTGAATCTGGCCGAGTCGTTTAAAAAGCAGCGGAATAAAAAGTGCCGCAAGGATCGGGATAAAAATCAGAAATACGAGAGACAAATGAATCCTCCTTCCAAAGCAATGCGTGATGAGTTTCTAATTCAAAAGTATAACGCATTAGAAGCGGATTTGCACCGCACACCCTTGCGGCAAAAAGAGAGCCATCGATTATCAAAAGGTTTAGTAATAGGAAGAAACTCTAAAGTCGAAACATTGCGAATTTGTGAAAGTGCAAAAAAATCCCCTCTCCGGGGCATTTCATGCCGGAAAGGGGATTGCGTTATGAGTGTTTCAGTTCTTGCTCGAGCAGTACATCCTCAAAATCTTGATCAGGCTGCTGGCGGGCATACCAAAGGAACAAGAACGCAATTATGAACAAACTGCCCGTGACGATGAATACCGATGAAATACCGATAAATCCGCTAATGATTCCGCCGAACATCGGACCGATAATATTGCCGAGAAAACGGAAGCTGGTGTTATAGCCCATAATTTCTCCTTGGATTTCAATGGGTGCTTCGCGCCGCATCAAGGCGGTGGTGGTCGGAATCATTCCC
>JASKZU010000302.1 GCA_030147455.1 Planococcus sp. (in: firmicutes)
TCATTGATGAGGAAACCGAACAGCCGTCTGAAGAAGTGGAAGCTGACCGCATCATCCGGACCATTCCGGAAGCCGGAAAATTACGCGACCGCGAAAGCGGCATCAGCTTACTGATCAGCACAGGCAAGGAAACAGAAGAATTCAGTGACTATGTTGGAAGTTCACTCGACCAGGCTGAACGCGAGCTGGAGGAATATGCATCGGTCAACTCGCGTGAAGAATTTTCCGACCAGGAACCGGGAACCATCTTGAGCCAAAACCCGGCCGCTGGAACCGAAGTGGTGATCAGTGAAACGAACGTTGATTTTGTCGTCAGCAAAGGCAAAGATATGCGTGAAGTGGCAGACTTGACCGGTTTCGGAGAAGCAGAGCTGAGCGAGTATGCCCGTTCGTCTGGGTTTAACATCCGCATTGTCCGCGAGGAAACATCCGAATCGGTGGCTGCAGGACTTGTATTGTCCCAAAACGTCAAAGGCGGCGAAATGCTGGAAGTGAACAGCACGATTGAAGTGGTATTATCGGCGGGGACGGCGGAGCTTCCGGTGAAAATGCATGTGGAAGATGTAGAAATCCTTTATGAACCGGCAGAACCGGCAGCTGAAGGCGAAGAGCCGGTCGAGCAGACGATCCGCATTTACATTCAAGACCAGAATCAAAGCATGGTCGAGCCAGTCGAAGAGTTTACCATTACCGAAACGACCGAGCACCGCATTGAATTGCAAATCGTTGAAGGCGGAAGCGCTTCGTACCGAATTGTCCGGGACGCAACGATCATAACAGAAGAAACGATTGCCTATGAAAACGCAGATTAAAACAGTGACCAACAAAAAGGAGTGGTGCTATGCCGAAAGGTCAAATTCGTAAAGCATTAAGCGGGTTTTATTATGTTTTAGATGAAGACGGAGAACGCTACACGCAGTGCCGCGGCCGAGGTGTATTCCGCAATCGGCAAATCACGCCGCTTGTCGGGGATTTTGTGGAATATAAAGCAGACAATGACCGCGAAGGAACAATACTGGATATACACGAGCGAACCAACGAATTGGTTCGCCCGCCGATTGCCAACATCGACCAGGCGATTCTAGTGTTTTCAGCCAAACAGCCGGATTTTCATCCCTTGCTGCTGGACCGTTTTTTAACGGCAGTCGAATCGTTCAGTATCCGTCCTGTCATTTGTTTGACGAAGACCGATTTGCTGGCTGAAGGAGAGAAAGATATGCTAAATCAGTATATCGACGACTACCGGACCATTGGGTATGAAGTAATCCAAACATATATAGAAGACCCGACGCTGCAGGAACGGCTTATGCCGGTCCTTGAAGGCCAGACGAGCGTATTGGCCGGCCAGTCAGGTGTCGGCAAATCAACGCTGCTCAATACGATTTTACCGTCTCTGCAATTAAAGACGGATGATATTTCGCAGGCGCTGAACCGCGGTAAACATACGACACGCCATGTGGAATTGATCGAAGTGAACGGTGGCTTGCTGGCGGATACGCCGGGATTCAGTTCGTTCGATTTTGACCAATTGGAAAAAGAAGAACTGTCTGCTTGTTTTCCTGAGATGGACGAGCGCGCGGGCGGCTGCAAATTCAGGGAATGCCTGCATTTGAATGAGCCGAAATGCGCCGTCAAAAAAGCGGTGGAAGCGAAAGAAATTCCAGACTACCGCTATAAGCATTATTTAAAGTTCCTGGAAGAAATTATGAGCCGAAAGCCGAGGTATTCAAATGATTAAAATTGCACCGTCTATTTTAGCCGCTGATTTTGCGAAGCTGGGGCAGGAAGTGAAAGAAGTAGAGCAGGCAGGAGCCGATTGGATCCATATTGATGTGATGGATGGCCATTTTGTCCCGAATATTACAATGGGGCCAATCGTTGTTCAGGCTTTGCGCCCGTTGACGGAACTTCCGCTGGATGTCCATCTGATGATCGAGAACGCAGACCGGTACGTGGAGGAATTCGCAAAAGCAGGAGCTGATTTTATCACTGTCCATGCAGAAGCGTGTCCCCATCTTCACCGCACCATCCAGTTGATTCGCTCGTTCGGCGTAAAGCCGGGCGTTGTATTAAACCCGCATACGCCAGTCAGTGCAATCCAGCACGTCCTTGAGGATATCGACTTGGTGCTGTTTATGACAGTGAACCCTGGATTCGGGGGGCAGAAATTTATCCATTCGGTTGTGCCGAAAGTTTCAGAATTGGCAGGAATCATTCAGGAAAAAGGGCTGTCCATCGACATTCAAATTGACGGCGGCATTAATGAGGAAACGGTTGTGCAGTGTGCACAGGCGGGAGCCAATGTGTTTGTGGCGGGATCTGCTATCTTTGGCCGGCCAGACCGTGCAGAAGCATTGCAAGCAATCAAAAAGGCAGGACAAGGAGCGGTCTTATGATCGTCGTTTTAACAGCAGGAGGTCCGGCAAACGAATTGCCGGACCTCTCCCCTTATAAAG
The DNA here is from genome assembly GCA_030147455.1 of Planococcus sp. (in: firmicutes). Taxonomy (GTDB): domain Bacteria; phylum Bacillota; class Bacilli; order Bacillales_A; family Planococcaceae; genus Planococcus. The sequence continues at coordinate 2,457 of JASKZU010000302.1, forward strand.
ACGCTGTACATATCGGGGTCGATCGCGGAGTGGTAACGCTGATGGGCCAAAACATCGAACCCAAGCAGGCGGTCGGTGATTTTGATTCGGTGACAGAAGCGGAATTACAAGACATTCTCTTGAAGTTTCCGGCGCTGGAGCGGTCACCGGCTGAAAAAGACGAATCGGATACAGAGCTGGCGCTTGCGCAATCCATGCTTTATGAGCCGGAAACCATCATTCTAACTGGTGTGACGGGCGGTCGGCTTGACCATTTTATGGCGGCGCTGCACATTGTGTTCGATTATCAAAAGCGTTACCCGGACAAAGCCTTTCTTATTCTAAACAACCAAAACCGGATTCGTTTCATGGAGCCCGGATTCCACCGGATCGAACGCGACATGCGGTATCCGTACATCTCGTTTTATCCGTTTGCAGAAAGTATTGACGGGTTTACGATAAAAGGATTCAAGTATCCTGTCGAAAACGAGACCATTCCATTTGGCTCTACACGCTTTATCAGCAATGAATTGCCAGGCGAAGGAACAGTGGAGTTTACGGCCGGCCAATTGATGGTCATCGAGAGTTCGGATTGAATACACGAAAAAATGCCAGGCTGACAAATGTCAGACCTGGCATTATTCATGAGCGATTAGACGCGCTCAACTTTTCCTGATTTCAATGCTCTCGCGGAAACCCATACACGTTTCGGCTTGCCGTCAACAAGGATGCGAACTTTTTGAAGGTTAGCTCCCCATGTACGTTTTGTCGAGTTCAACGCGTGTGAACGGCTGTTTCCAGAACGAGCTTTACGTCCAGATACTGCACATACTTTTGGCATGTAAGTCCCTCCTCACAAGTGAAGCTGAAAATTATAATAGAATTTCAGTTCGTTTTTCGTTTCACATACTTTAATAATTTAACATAGAAAAAACACTGATGCAAGAGAAATTCACCCCCTTTCAAGAAAAAAACCTTTACACCCTATCCGCTGGCTTTTCTTATAAAGGGCTTTCATGTAGAATGAAAAGAGTGAAATAGGACTCGAGGAGGAATTTTCCATGTCAATTGAGTTGAACAACGAGTATGGCCAAATCGATATTTCAAACGATGTGATCGCCCAAATCGCAGGCGGCGCCGCTATCGAATGCTACGGCATAGTAGGCATGGCGACACAACATCAAATTCGTGACGGCCTGACAGACATTCTTCGAAAAGAGAATTTCGCCAAAGGGGTGCTCGTACGCCAGGAAGACGGCGATTTAGTAATTGATATGTATGTGATCATCAGCTATGGCACGAAAATTTCGGAAGTGGCGTACCAAGTCCAATCCAAAGTGAAATATACCATAACAAAAACACTAGGAATGCCGGTAAAAGCGGTAAATATCTATGTCCAGGGAGTTCGTGTCACGAACCCGTAAGAGGAGGAAAATTCGGTGATGAAGTCATTAAATGGAGTAAAATTAGCGGAAATGGTGCAGATGGGTTCGCATCATTTATATCAAAATGCAGATTATGTTGATGCATTAAATGTTTTTCCGGTACCGGACGGCGATACCGGAACGAACATGAACTTATCCATGACGTCCGGTGCAAAGGAAACAGAAGCCCATGCACAGGAGCACATTGGTAAAACAGCAGAAGCTTTGTCTAAGGGCTTGCTGATGGGTGCGCGCGGAAACTCAGGCGTTATCTTATCCCAATTGTTCCGCGGATTCGGCAAATACATCGCCGACGAACCGGAACTTTCCGCAAAAAAACTCGCGCAGGCGTTGCAGCACGGTGTAGAAACAGCTTATAAAGCAGTGATGAAGCCGGTTGAAGGAACAATCCTGACTGTGGCGAAAGATGCAGCGGCAAAAGGCATGAGCCTTGCCGATAAAGAAGAAGACATTATCCGCTTGTTTGAAGCGGTCGTGACAGAAGCGAAAGCATCACTGGAACGCACGCCGGATTTATTGCCAGTGCTGAAAGAAGTCGGCGTCGTCGACAGCGGCGGCCAAGGGCTGGTTTATGTATACGAAGGCTTTCTTGCATCGCTAAAAGGCGAGGCACTGCCTGAAAAACATACGGACGGTGCTATGGACGAATTGGTCAGTGCAGAACACCATAAGAATATTGCCGGCTTTATGAACACGGAAGATATCGAATTCGGCTATTGCACGGAATTCATGGTAAAGCTTGAAGATGGCAAGCGGCCGTTTAACGAAGCGGAATTCCGCACAGATTTGAGCGTCTACGGCGATTCACTTCTCGTTATTTCCGATGATGAGATTGCCAAGATTCATATTCATTCCGAAGAGCCGGGCAAAGTGCTTACATATGGCCAGGAATACGGCAGCTTGATCAGCATGAAAATCGAAAACATGCGCCAGCAGCATACCGACATTGTCGGTGAAGGGCATCAAAAAGCTTCAGCACAAGAAACCAAGCATCCATACGCTATTGTAACGGTGGCTATGGGTGAAGGCGTATCCGAATTGCTGCGCTCGATCGGCGCATCTTATGTGATTGAAGGTGGCCAGACAATGAATCCTTCAACAGAAGATATCGTTAATGCTGTCCGTTCGATTGGAGCAGAACGCGTGTTGATTTTGCCGAACAACAAAAACATCATCATGGCAGCAGAGCAGGCAGCAGAGTTGCTTGATATCGAAGCGGCGGTCGTCCCAACTAAAGATGTTCCTCAAGGAATGTCGGCATTGCTCGCATTCAACCCGGAAGCCTCGGTTGTAGACAACTGTTCCGCTATGCGTGATGCTAGCCAGCATGTCAAGTCAGGATCTGTCACATTTGCGGTGCGGGATACATCGATTGATGGCATTACGATTCAAAAAGATGATTTCATGGGCATTTCCGAAGGGAAAATCGTCGTATCGGACACAAGCCTTGATCTTGTGACCGAAGAACTGTGCAAAAAACTTGTGGACGCAGATTCGGAAATTGTCACGATTCTTTACGGAGAAGATGTGAACGAAGCGGATGCGGAAAAACTTGCCGCTTATATCGAATCCTTGAACGATGAAGTAGAAGTAGAAATTCACAACGGCAAACAGCCGCTTTATCCATATATCCTAGCAGTTGAATAACAAAACGGGAGATCCGGGAACCAGATGCCGGATCTCCATTTTTATTTTTTTAGAATAAAAAAGCAAAACAAAAACTTGAAACCGAAGCCTTGGACAGATGAAAGTGAAATGAACGAAGAAGCGCATTGCGACGACAATGTATGCGCTTTATTATTTTTGTTTCTTCAAAGGGTTTCGTGTAAACTAAAGCTATACAAAGCGGAAAGCGAGGGGTTTGGGCATGAAGTTCAAATCTGTTTTTGATATAATCGGTCCGGTCATGATTGGGCCATCATCTTCACATACAGCGGGTGCTGCCCGCATCGGAAGAGTCGCAAGAGATTTGTTCGGCAGGCAGCCTGCATGGGCGAAGATTCATTTATATGGGTCGTTTGCCGAAACCT
>JASKZU010000306.1 GCA_030147455.1 Planococcus sp. (in: firmicutes)
GTTAGAGGCTTTGAAGCTATCGAACTTCAAAGCCTCTTTTTTATGTTCTTTTGAAAGCTGTGCCAAAAGTGCGCCCAATTTAAAAAATCCGGAAGCCTGTGGCTTCCGGATTTTTTATTATGCTACTTGCGGTCTTTTCGTTTCTTTGTCTTTCGTAACCCATTGAATCGCGAGCAACGCGATAAATACAACCGCACCGACGATATCGGTAAAGCCTTCAGGATAAATCAAGGCAATCCCTGTAACAAATGTGATGATCCGCTCGAACCAATTGAGTTTGCGGTACCAATAACCGATCAGTCCCGCACCGATGGCGATCATTCCAGTAATGGCCGTGATGAGCACCCAAATCAATTGTGTCCATGTTGTATCGATCATCAGCAGTTCCGGTGACAAGACGAACATATAAGGAATGATAAACGCCGCAATGGCAAGCTTAGCCGCATTGAATCCAGTCCGGATCGGCTCTCCCCCGGAAATCCCGGATGCTGCAAACGCAGCAAGCGCTACTGGCGGTGTGATATCCGCAATGATTCCGAAATAGAATACGAACAAATGGGCAGACAATGCCACAACGATCGGCACGGCAGCGCCGGCCGGTTCGTCGATCATCAACAGTGTGATGATCGCTGGCGCAGCGATTGTCGACGTGATGACGTAGTTGGCTGTCGTCGGTGATCCCATGCCAAGAACGATGGCTGCAAGCATCGTGAAGAACAAAGTCAACAGGATGTTTCCGCCAGACGCCGAGACAAGGCCGTTCGCAAGCGAAAGCCCAAGACCGGTTTTGACGACGACGCCGACGATAATTCCCGCCGTCGCTGTGGCAGCTGCTACAGCGAGCGCAGTTCTGGCACCGTCCACCAAAGCATGGATAATATCTTTAAAGCCAAGACGCGTTTCTTTATTGAATGCACTGACGAAGATTGTCAGCAAAATGCCGTAAAGAGCTGCCTGCATCGTCGGAACCCCGATCAATAAGAAGACGATAATCGCCAAGATCGGCGTCAGCAAGTAAATCTTTTTCAGGACTTCTTTGCGGTCGGGCATTTCATCTTTCGAAAGGCCTTTCAAGCCGATGCGCTTTGCTTCAAAGTGAGTCATGATCCACACACCGGTAAAGTAAAGCAACGCCGGAATGGCTGCCGCTTTGGCAATTTCCCAATATGTGATGCCTCCGATAAACTCTACCATCAGGAATGCCGCAGCACCCATGATTGGCGGCATCAGCTGCCCGCCGGTTGAAGCGGCTGCCTCAACTCCGCCGGCAAATTCTTTCTTATAGCCGAGCTTTTTCATCATCGGGATCGTATACGATCCCGATGTAACAACGTTAGCAACAGAACTTCCTGAAATGGTTCCCTGCAGCGCACTCGAGAAGATTGCAACTTTTGCAGGGCCGCCCGTCAGGTTTCCGGCAAGCGACACGGCCAAATCATTGAAATACTGGCCGACGCCGGTTTTGACAAGAAACGATCCAAACAACAGGAACGTAAAGATAAACGTTGCCGAGACTCCGATCGGCGTTCCGAGGATTCCGTCTGTCGTATAAAACATCAATTGAATCAACGAATCCAAGTCTTGTCCGCGATGTCTGAGGAATCCTGGGAAATAAGGCCCGAAAAAGGCGTAAGTCAGGAACAAGGCACCGATGATGGTAATCGGCAAGCCGACTGCACGGCGGGTTGCTTCAAGCGTTAGAAGCACTGCCAGTATTCCGACGATCAAGTCAAGCTCGCTTACGCGGCCGATACGGAATACCAAGTCGCTGTACATGATCGGCCAGTAGGCGCCGACGCCGATGGACAACAACGCCAGTATGTAATCGTACCAGGCGACTTTATGACGTGCGCCTGCACGGCGGCGCATCGGAAAGAGCAGGTAAATCAGCGACAGCGCAAAGCCTAAGTGGACAGAGCGTTGGATATAAGCGGTATATTGGCCAAAAATAGCCGTATATAATTGGAACAAGGCAAATGCCAGCAATCCGTAAAATACAACATGCTTGATGATTCCGGATAAATCCCGGGTGTTTGATTCGGGGTCGTATTTTTGCAGCACTTCTTTTTGCTGTTCTGCTGAAATATACCCTTCATCTTCCGGGGGAAGCTTTTTCTCTTTGCGTTCTTCTGGTGATAGTTTATCACTCATAGATGTTCACTCCTTCTAATTGCTGATAAATGGACAGACGCTCGGCACGGAATGTGTAAATCTTGCCCCTATGCAAACTCTGCTTTAAATCGAGTTCTTTTCCTGCATACAAAAAGGCCAGTTCCGCGTCCACGTCTCCAATTAGCATCCGGAACTCAGGAAGCTTTCGCTTCATGTCCTGAATCAAGTATTTTCCGTCTTTTTCGACAAAGCGCTCCCCTTCTCCTGCATTCGACGGCATTCCGATGTTGAAATCTTCGTACTCAAGTTCCGTCAGCATCAATTGCCCGTCATCACTCAAACGATAGCTTTCTAAAACATCCGATAAATGAATCGTATGCGTATACCGTATCTTGAAACTGTCTTCTGTCACGGGGATACGGGCAGTCACACGACCGGTTTCACCATCGACAAAAACAAAATGTTTCTTGTAAGGGATAAAGATGATTGCGGAGCAGATTAAGATGAGGACGGCTGTAACGAGAAGGATTTTGCGAATGGATAGGTTCTGCAAGTCGATCCCTCCAGCGATGGAAAAATAAATAACGACGATAAAGCTTGCGCTTTATCGTCAGTTATCCTGATTGGTTCTTATTGGTTTACTTCGTCAAAGTAACGCTGTGCACCTGGGTGGATATCAATCCCGATTCCATCAAGCGCAGTTTCTGCTTTGATGAATTCAGCTTTAGCGTGTTGAATTTGATCAGTATTCTCATATACTGCTTTCGTGATATCGTAAACTGTATCTTCAGAAATGTCGTTTTGAACAACCAACATCGCAAGAACCGATACTGTCGGAACGTCTTCAGTCAGACCATAAGTTCCAGACGGAACCACATCTGTCGCATAATATGGATATTTTTCGATCAGTTCAGCTGCTTTGTCTTCTGCAACCGGTACGATGTTGACATCCGCTGTTGCACTCAAGCTTTCAACTGCGCCGGTCGGTGTTCCAGCTGTGATGAACGCTGCTTGCACTTGGCCGGATTGAAGGCTTTCCTGAGATTCGCCAAAGTCCAAGTTTTGGGCATTGATGTCGTCCATCGTCATGCCGTGGATTTCCAGCAATTGCTCCGCATTGATGTAAGTACCTGAACCAGGTGCTCCAACTGATACGGATTTGCCAGCCAAATCGTCAAATGACGTGATGCCGGATCCTTCTGTTGTAACGATTTGAATCGTTTCAGGATAAAGTGCGCCGATAGCAGATACGCTGTCGATCACTTCGCCTTCAAACATGTTCGATCCTTCAGAAGCATAGAAAGCCGTATCTGTCTGAACAAAAGCGATTTCCCCAGTACCGTCAGCAAGTGCAGTCATATTTGCTGCAGAAGCTTGGGAAACTTCGGCTGTTGTATCGATGCCGGTTTCGTTTTCGATGATTGTAGCCATTGCGCCGCCCAGCGGATAATAAGTCCCTGTAGTTCCGCCAGTCAAAATACTGATAAACTCAGGCTCGTTTGAAGCTTCGCCGCCTTCTCCTTCAGTTGCTGTGTCGTCTCCACAGCCTGCAAGGAATACAGATCCAGCCAAAGCGACCGATGCATAAAATCCAAACTTTTTGTTTAACATAAATTGGCCTCCCTATATCTTTGTTTTGTTCCAATCTTCATAATACCATGACTTTCTATTCAGCTGTCAATTTAATTTTCAGAAATGGAATCGTTTGCAAGCTAAAAAAACGGAAGAAAAATCCAATTTTTATGTTTCTGCTCCAGGCACATTTGTTTCCGGTGCTGTCTCTTCCGGTTTTATGTCTTCAAAGCTGCGTCCTTCTTCTTCCAGATCGCGTGTGCGGTGGGCAATGCGGGCTGAAGCACAAGCAGCGATGCTTGATACCAGGTCATCTAAAAAGGTATGGACATGATGGCCGTATTTAGTATCCAATTTATGGATGATGCCGGTTTTGTTTTTATCCAGATGGCCGAATGTCGTGACGGCGATGCTGCCGTAAGTCAGCACTGCACCCAGCCC
>JASKZU010000088.1 GCA_030147455.1 Planococcus sp. (in: firmicutes)
ACAAACATCAACAGCACGGGAATCGTAACGATGCTTGCCAGCGTGCTGACGAACATCGCGCTCGAGACCATGTCCGGGTTCATGTTGAACTTGATGGCGAGAAGCGTCGTCGTGGCAGCGGCAGGCGTCGCCACGGAAACGAGCAGCACTTTGGCTTCAAGCGAGCCTGCCGGATACAGCCAGCCCAGCAGCAAAAAGCCAATAGCCGGAAATGCGACCAATTTGAGTATGGCGGCAGTCCCGATAAACTTCAGAACGCTTTTCAGCTGAATCGAAGCGAGCGTAATGCCCAGCAGCGTCAAAAGCACCGGCACCGCCGCCTGTCCGAGAAGTCCTGTAGCATTTCCGATCGCCTCTGGAACCGGAATTCCTGTGATTTTCATCAGCAATCCTATCGTGATCGCGATAAATCCAGGCATGCGGATGATTGTCAGGAAGATTTGCTTTTTCGGCGTTTCGCCGTGGTTCGACGCATAGAAAATCCCCGCTGAGTTCATCAGCAGCGATTGGATAACAACGTAAATAATGGCAATCGCCATGCCTTCATTGCCGAATGCGAACAGCACGATTGGCAGCCCGTAATTCCCGGTGTTCGGGAACGCGCTCGCGAGCATCATCGTATTGCTGTATGGCACATCCCATCCGAATACAAGGCCGAGCAGTTTGACGAGCAGCGCAAAAATCGCAAACAGCAGCAGCCCAAACAGCACGATTCTTCCCAAATCCCCAAGATCGAGTGAAGACGTGGTGACCGAGTGGAAAAATAAGGCCGGACTGAACACATAGATGCACAGGTCAGACACCGACTTGGAATTGATGGTCATATATTTGCCGACAAAAAAACCGATGCCGAGCAAGACAAACACGGGTAAAATCACATTGACGATTTCCGTAAAAATCATGGGTTTTCACATCCTATCCGAACAACAAAAAAAGAGAAAGGATTTCTCCTTTCTCTTTAGTATATCAAATGAAAAGTGGAATGAAGAGACTCGCGAGCAATAAGATCAAGGCGCCGCCGAGACGGGAAGAAATTTGCGCAAACGGCATCAATTCCATTCTTCTTGCCGCGGACAAGACCGCGACATCGCCCGTACCGCCCATGTTGGCCATACAAAGCCCAGCCGTGATGGCTGCTTCGATCGGGTAAAAGCCCATGAACTTGCCGACAACACCAGCACCGACAACTGCTCCAACAACAACTGCCAAGACGATCAATACATACTGGACGCTCAGTGCATTTAGTACTGCTTCCAAGTCAGTGAAGGCTACGCCGATGCCGACGAGCAACGCATTGGTCCAGTTGCGTGCCACAAACTCATACCATTGGCTCGCGCCTTCTATAATGATTTCCGGCATGACGTTTGCGACTTTCAACACAGCGATCAAAACGATCATGATTGCGTAAGGGTGAAGCGGAATCAAATCACCCAGCAAGTTGCCGAGGATGTAGAACGAGATGGCAGCCAGTACGCCGATTCCCATTTTCGCCAAGTCGTAGCGAGGCGTTTCTTTTTTCTCATAGTGGAAGTTGCGGATCAACTGGCCGTTCCCTGTCAAACTCGGGTATTTGTTTCCGATCAAATTGAGCACACTTGCCAGGATGATCGCGAACACGTTTCCGAGTGCGAGTGCCGGCACCAGGATCGATAAATAATACCCTGGATCGTTGCCGAGCATTTCCGAGTAGACTTGTGACATCGGCACGGCGCCTGCGCCCATTCCGCCGCCCATGATCGGCATGGCGATGACGAGCACGGCTTCCTGGACGCTAAAGCCCAGAACCAAGCCGACGAGTGCAGCGAGGGCTACAGCGCCTGCTACTGCCGCGAGAAGCGGCAGCGCATAGCGGATACCCGCTTTGACCAAGATTTTTGATTCCATTCCCAAAATACTGCCGGTAATCAATGCGGCAATATAGAAGTTCAGAAAATCGCCGTCTTTCATAAACTCTGAAATTGTGGCAGATGTGCTTTCAGGCATTAGCCCGCTGTAAACCATGTAGGCAGAACCGAAAATCGCGACAATCGCACCGCCGCCTAGGAACGTACGGACAATCGGCGTATGGTTGCCGACCCATCCCAATAACTCACCAAGCACCATTGTAATAAGCAGTGCGCCGATCATTCCGGCTGGCAGGTTTTCGGTATACATCGCGTAAATCGCAATAGCAGCGAAAATACCAAACCACAGAATCGGCATATTGAAAATCGTCAATCTGTTTTTTGTATTTTTCAACGGCAGTTCGTTTGGCGTTTGTTTTGTTTCTTTCATCCGTGGACACCTCATCTTCTTTATCTTCTGTAAGTTAATAGGTAAGCGCTTTCAACTTGTTATTCATAGTTTAGACAAATTTCAGAAAGTTGTTAGCTTATAAAAGTATTGGTGTTATTGTAATTAAAAAAAGCAACCACTTTGGGTTGCTTTCACAAATAAGGGTCGAGCCGCTCGGCGCCATTCTCGTTCAAACAGTATTGATAAATGGGCCTGCCGACGCCATACGTCAAATCTTCCTGCAAATAGCCGATTTCACTCAGGAATTTCAAATACTTGCGGACGGAAACCCGCGAAATGTTCACTGCCTGCGCCAGTTCGTCTGTTGAAAACGCGGCTTGGCCGCTTGTCAAAATGACGCGGTTGATCGTCTGCAGCGTCGTTTTTGTAAGCCCCTTCGGCAATGCGTGCAAATGGACTTGTGACACGTTGGATGCGCTTTTGGGGCGGAACAGGCTGTCGAGC
>JASKZU010000073.1 GCA_030147455.1 Planococcus sp. (in: firmicutes)
TCGGAAGAAGTTCAGCTAAAAGCAAAGCTTCGTGGACATCTCCGATAAAGTCAGATTTACGCGCCTCTGTATAAACTGGCCGTTGGGATAAATCCATGCCTTCGAGCAGTTGATCAGTAGATGCAATCACAGTGCCTGCAGGGTCGGTAATGCCGATCCACGAAAAAGCCGGCACTTGCTGCTGCAGAGCTTCAATGGAAGCGCGTTGATCTCCAGGATGTGTGACCAGTTCGAGCTCTGCAATTTCACCAAATGTCTTGATTTCACTGTAGCGCCCCCACATATATTGATCTAGGCGATCCTTCATCTGAAAAGCAACATTCGATAAATCATTTCCGCGTTCTTCTTTCAAACGATCCATGCTAATTTCCGAAGCAAGTATGCTCAGAATGGCTGCAAATATCATAATAAAAAGGGCGAATATTAAACCCCAGTAATTTCTGAGCGATAATGATTTCATAAGGATCCCTTTCGAAATAACTAATTTAAACGAATAAAGCTAGTATATCAAAAGTCCTGCATTAAAAGGAGAAAAAATATAAAAGAAACAGGCAGTATGGACTGCCTGTTTCTTAGGAAGTAGCTTCGATGACAGAAGCGATTTTAGTAATAACAAGTTCGCTTCCGAGCATCGGCGACTCTTTTTTCTCGCCGTTTTCTTCAGCTTCTGGGCGTTTATGGGCTTGTTTAAAGACATCGCTTGTTTTCCAAGCTTCAAAGTTCTCCAGTGTTTCCCAATACATGTTCACGTTCAATTCATCATACTCATCCAGATTTTGCGTGATGGTCACTTCGACTTTGTGGAAACCTTCCATCTCCTGCAGGGCACCAGGACGTGTGAAGTTTGGCGCCATTTTCTCAGCAAAGCCCTGTTTCATTTTGATGCGGTTCGTTACGATATACATATGAGCATGTCTCCTTTTGGATTGAAATGCTTGACGCTTTCACTGTATCACAATCTCTGGAGGTTTGTCCGGTCAAGCGGCATTCAGGCCTTCGATGCGCGCCGCTTTTCGCTTTGGTCGATCAGCTTCGATCCAGCCAAATCACCTGTGACGTTGAGCATGGTCGCACCCATGCCGACAAGTGCATCAATGGCCGTCAACAGAGCCACGGCTTCCATTGGCAAACCAAGCTGCACGAATACAGTGGCAATCATGACGATGCCTGCGCCTGGAATCCCGGCAGTACCGATTGTTGCGAGCGTTCCGACGATAACGACAAGCACCATTTCCGACAATGTCAACGGATCGCCGACCACATTGGCGGCAAAAATGGCGGATACAGCGATGCGAATCGCTGCACCGTCCATATTGATCGTTGCGCCGAGCGGCAAGCTAAAGCCGTACAAGCTTTTCGATATGCCGAGGCCCCGTGCCGCATCAAGCGTCAAAGGCAGTGTTCCTGAGCTGCTTTGTGTCGTAAATGCTGTGAGCATGGGTGTCCATGCATGTTTGAAGAACGTCAGCGGATTGACTTTGAATACCATCATCGCCAGCGTATACAAAGCAATTTGAACCGCAATCGCAATGTAAAGAACCCCAACCATTCCACCGAGCGAAACAAGCGTGTCGACCCCCTGCGAGCCGACTGTCTGCGCCATGATCGCGAAGATACCGATCGGCACGTATTGAAGAATCACTTTTAACACGAGCATTGTTGCTTCGTTTAATGCACTCACCGTTTTCATCAAATGATTGCCGAGTTCGCCCAATTCTGCTGAGCTTCTCATATAAGACAACGCGATGCCGAAAGCGAATGCGGTAAAGATGATGCCGAGCAAATTCATTTCACTGAATGCTGCAATAATGTTCGAAGGAACGATATTCAACAGCACATTTGTGAGGCCTGGGTTTTCCGGCACATCGAACGTCTCGGAACCACTGAGCTGCAAGCCGGTGCCAGGCTGAAAAATACTGGCGATCGATAAGCCGACAACAATAGCGAATGCAGAGCTGAGTGTATAGAACAAGAAAACTTTACCCCCCATTCGCCCAAGATCGCCGATTTTCGATTGGTTGATGCCGACAATGAGCGTGAAGAAAATAAGCGGCACGATCAGGAATGTCAAAAGCCGCAGCAGCAAGTCGCCAAGCGGCGCAAGAACGGCCGTTCCTTCGCCGAACACAAATCCTGCGATCACCCCGAGGATAAGCGCGACGGTAATTTTCAAAATGAGGGATATATTCATATAAGATTTCCAAAAAGCTTTCATAGGCGCCTCCTTTTTTATTTAAAAACGGATAAAATTAGTCGGATTTAACCTTTTCACGATAGCTGATGCGTTTTGTTTTGTCAAAGAAGCAAACTCGGCAGGAAAAGACGAGCGCAGCGCCGAACAAAGCGGACAGAAGATAGGAGGAATATGGCATGCAAAAAATAAGAACAGCAAGTGGCACAAGAGCGTTATGGTGACAGATGTTAACGGCTATTTAGGCGTAGACGTCGGCACTTCATCGGCTAAAGCGGTCTTGTACGGAACAGGCGGCACGCTGCTCGCACAGGCGCAGCGAACCTACCCGCTCGAAACGCCTGATCCGTTTACCGCTGAAATTGATCCCAACCGAGTATTCCAAGCTGTGCTCGAAGTGGCCAAAGAAGCGGTGAGCATGGGGGGGGCGGTGAATATCCGCTTTTTGTCGCTATCCGGTGCCATGCACAGCCTCCTTTTAATGGATGGAAAAGGAGAATTGCTGACAAATTGCATCACTTGGGCAGACACGCGAAGCCTCCGGGCCGCAGAAAAAATTCGCACCGAGCAGCCGGGGCTTTACCAGAAAACAGGAACGCCGGTTCATGCGATGTCGCCGCTCGCCAAAATCCTTTGGCTCCGGGAAGAACAACCGGAAATTTTTCAGCAAACGGCCTTGTTTGTAGATTTAAAAAGCTATTTGCTGCACCGCTTGTTCGGCGTATGGCTGATCGACGAATCGCTCGCCAGTGCCACCGGTTTGTTTGACCCGTGCGCATCCTGCTGGCACAACCAAACGCTTGAATTTTTAGGCATCCAAGAAATCCAGTTGCCCCGAGTGGTTCCTGTTACACACCAATTGCAAGGCATGGACCGGCAGTATGCCGAAGCGATGGGAATTCCAAGCGGATTGCCTGTCGTCATCGGGGCGAGCGACGGCGCATTGTCGAATCTTGGGCTCGGCGCTTTAGAAAAAGGGACGCTTGCGTTGTCGGTTGGGACAAGCGGAGCAGTTCGGGCCATCGTAGACGAACCTGTCTTCGATGCGCTTGGCCGCACATTTTGCTATAAAATCAGCCCCGAACAATATTTGATCGGCGGCCCGGTCAACAACGGCGGACTGGTATTAAACTGGCTGATTGGTGCCTTGGGCGAGGCAAAAACTACCCGCGAGCAATTGCTGGCTGATGCGGCATCGGCTCCGCCCGGCTCGGATGGCTTGTTATTTCATCCCTATTTGACGGGTGAGAGGGCGCCGTTGTGGAATGCTTCGGCGCGTGGTTCGTATTTCGGGCTGAGCATTCACCATACGCGTGCCCATTTGGCCCGTTCTGCGCTCGAAGGCGTCATATTCAATCTCGTTGAAGTTATCAAAACGGTCGAATCGCTGACTGGCCCGACCGAACTGATCCGTGCTTCCGGCGGTTTTTCGCGATCGCCGTTTTGGCGTCAGCTGATTGCAGACATGACGGGACTGCCGGTGGAATTTCCGAAAAATCCCGAGAGCGGCTGTCTTGGTGCTGTTCTTGTTGGCCGCTTTGCAATAGGTGAACTGCAAAAACTTGGAGACAACGACTGGCCGGCAAGCGATATATACCGGCATGAGCCGGACACTTTGAATGCGGCACTTTACCGCGAGCTGCTGATGGTTTATTTGAAGACCGGGCAGATGCTAAAAGAAGGCTATGCAGAAATCGAGTCTTTCCAAGCGCGCCATGCGTTGAATCCTCGTTTTCCTTTGGCTGAATGATGAATAAAAAATGTTGAAATATTCTATAATTTAACAAAACCGCATGGTACGATAGATATATAGCCTTGATGCAATAGAAAGAACACAAAGGTGCTTAAAGAAAAAAGGGGGGTACGCAATGCCGGAAAATTGGGCTTGGCAGTTCGGCACATTTCTGGTCGCTTTCATAGCCGTTACAAGCGCTGTAAATTGGCTGTTGCGCAAAATATTGAACGTCGAGCGCAAAGAAGTGTTTTCGTACTCCTCGAATTTTTTCACAGACACTCACCAAAAGGTCCATGACTATTTTCGGTGGGGCGGGGCAATCGGGTATACCGCATCGCTTGCTGTATTCGGATTTGAAAAAGGTTCGCTTTACTTTTTGGCTGTATCTATAGTTTTAGGAGGCTTCCAAGAGGTGTTCAACGCTTATATGGAAAAAAAGCATTCCGACAACCCGAACGACTATATCTATACATTATTGAAATCTGCCGTATTTGCGGTCGTGCTCGTAACATGCGCAGCGGCATTTCTTCCAGATCTGCTCAAAGTGATGTGGGAAACGCTGCATTAGTGCAAATGAATGATTCAATAGAAAAGCGGGGTAAGGGACATGGAATTGTTTAAATATATGTTTATTGAAAATGGCCTGCTGTGGCGGATGCTTGCTTTGTTCGCTGTCTACGGAGCAGGAGTTTACAGTGTGAGTCGGGTTTTGCGCAAAATACTGGGCGTTGAGCGGAAAAAGCTCTTTGGTGGTTCGGACAACTACGTTAATGAACGTCACCGGCAAATGGATCGCTATCTTAGGCTTGGCGGCGGACTTGTCGCTGTTGCCGCGGTTCTTGCATTTGGTTTTGAAAACCCTTGGCTGCTCTTCGCTGTCTTGCTGGCAACAGGCGCAGTGGTAGAACTTTATACAGCCTATATGCAAAAAACGCATGCTGGCCATTCAAACGACTACCTGTTCACATTGCTGCAGCTGCCTGCTGTGTATACTATTTTATTGGTCTGCATGAGCTTGTTTTTCCCGGAATTTTTCAGTTCCATAAAAGGGTAGAATGCGGCTGAATTGCCATCACGTACCAAAAAAGGAGGCAGTCAGAATGGTTCATCAAGGAAAAGTGCAGCGCTGGCTGCTGGTCGGTTTGCTGCTGTTGGTCAATGTACCGCCGCTCTCATTTGGCCCGTTTCCAACAGGGTTTGCGCTATATTTTCAGCTGTTCGCATCAGTGCTCATCGGACTGGCTTTGTTCGTGAAAGCACGCGTGAAGATTCGTAAAGACAACATCATTTACCGCCTCCAATTGTGGACTGTCCCGCTTTTTCACCAGACGGTTTACCACGGCGAAATTCGGCGCATTGAATTTAAGCGCAGCAATCGGAAAGCCAAAACCGCGGTCATCCATGTGGAAAAAGGAATCGATCTTCGCTTGAGCCTGTTTGATGACACGTTATTCAATGAATTGGCTGAGTTTGCGGAGCGCAACAAAGTAGAACTGCAAAAATCAAAAGACTACCGGACAGTGGAAAAGCTCGGCAGCAACCGGTTGAAGTAATCCGGTTTTGGTGAGGGCGACGGACGGGAAAGGGGATGCGCATGAAATTGGAAAGCGAACGGCTGATACTCCGGCGTTACGGTGATGAAGACTTTGACTTTCTGTGCTCACTTTTAAAGCAGCCGGAAGTGATGCGGCATATCGGAAACGGCGCAACGAGAAACCGGCAAGAAGCACTGGAATTCATGTATTGGATTTACCGCTCCTACCGCGAGCATCCCTTCTACGGCTTACTGCTGCTGACAACAAAAGCAGACGGCCGGCCAGTCGGCCACGCCGGGCTTGTCCGGCAGACAGTGAACGGCATTGAAGAACTCGAAGTCGGCTACTGGCTCGATCCGGCATTCTGGGGCTTTGGCTACGCTACAGAAGCGGCCTCGCTTTTGTGCCGCGTCGGGTTTCAGCAAACAGGCCAAACGCAGCTTATTTCATTGATTCAGCCCCAAAACCAGGCTTCGGTCAAAGTGGCTGAAGCAATCGGCATGAAACGCAGCTTTGAACTGTTGCGGAATGGACAAAGCGTCTATGTGTACAAGTTGGAAAAGGAGAGATGGCATGCAATTTCCGATTCTTGAAACAGAGCGGCTGATGCTGAGTGAAATTACCGAGCAGGATACGGATTGGTACTATGCATTGCTGCAGCGCGAAGACGTCACTTATTACTACGGTATGGACCGGCTGCTGGAAAGAGAAGAAGCGGTCGAAATGATTCGCGCTTTTCGCGTCATTTTCGAATTTATGCGCGGCCTGCGCTGGGGCATCCGGCTAAAAGGCACAGAAGAATTAATCGGTACGATCGGCCTCAACCAGCTTCAGCTGCGATCGAAAAAAGCTGAAGTCGGCTATGAACTGCATCCGTATTACTGGCGCCAGGGATTGATGGAAGAAGCTCTTGCCGCTGTTCTGACCTATTCATTCAACGAATTGGATTTATATCGCATTGGCGCAAACACGTATCCGGAAAACACGGGATCCAACCGTTTGCTCGCGAAGATTGGCTTTACGCATGAGGGGCGTCTGCGCGGTTATTTATACCAGCGGGGAGAGTCGCATGACGCATTGGTTTATTCGCTGCTGGCGCCGGAATGGAAGCAGCGCTCAACCGATGAAAACTAGAAAGGAAGCGGTAACGTGCACTGGAAACAGAAATCAACGGAGACTCCGGATTGTTCAGAGGCGGCTAGCAAAAGCAGGCAGGAAAACGCAGCGGACAGCCAGAGTGTATTAGCAGCCATTTCTAAAATGGCGGGAGCTAAAGCTCCGTCGTCGATTCTGGATGTCGGTTTAGGTACAGGCATGCTTTCAATTGAATTTTTTGAGCAGGGACACCAGGTGTCAGGCCTTGTTTCACCAGCTGCAGTTGGCGAGGCGCAGCAAACAATGCCGCATGTCCAGCTTATCGAATGGGACACTTCAGACAGATTGCCGCCTGCGCTCGATGGGCAGTTTTTTGATGTGATCATCAGCGCATATGCACTCGATCAGTTGAAAGGCGCCCCAAAATGGGCATTGCTCCGGCTGTTGCTAAAGCGGCTGGCGCCTGGAGGTTCGTTGATGATCGGCGACATTGTATTTCGCACACGAAACGAGCGTGAAACTTACGCGTGCAGCTGGGATGAAGCCGTACACTACCTAGTATTAGAAGAACTCGAAGCCGCATTTGCCGGCATCGCGAACTGTGAATTCACTGCGCATTCTCATTTCAGTGGTGTGATCGAGCTAAAACCGGCCTGTCCGTTTTGCTATCCGGCCTATGACGACAAGCAGCGCGTCGTGCTCGAAAACGAACATTGCCAATTTTTACAGCACCGATACCTACAGGGAGTACTGGAAGGATCAGGCGTCATCGTACCGAAACAGCATCGAAACAACCCATTCGAATTGAGCGCTGAGGAATGGCGGGACACACACGAACTGTTGCAGCAGGCGCAGCAGCTGCTCGATGCGTCACAAGCGCCGGACGGTTATACACTCGGCTGGAATGTTGGAGAAGCGTCCAATCAATCGGTCGTCCATAGCCACCTTCATGTGATCCCGCGCTTCAACAATGAGCCGTATGCCGGAAAAGGGCTGAGGCACTGGCTCAAGCAGCCTGAGAACAAGCGGCCGGAAAAAGAAAGCGGTGGATTATGAATTTTTCTGTTAGGCAGTTGACGATCGAAGATGTTCAGGAAATGATAGACTGGCGTTATCCGCCTCCCTACGATTTATACAATTTAGAGGCAGCAGAAGAAACCTATAGCGAGCTATTGGACGGCTCTTACTACGGGGTGATGCGTGAAAACGAATTGTTTGGCTTTTATTGTACCGGTCTAGGAGCTCAGGTGCCGGCTGGACGCGATGCAGGCGTTTATTCAAAAGGCTCGGTGGATATCGGGCTTGGCATCCGGCCGGCTCGAACCGGTTCTGGTCATGGCACCGTATTTTTGAATTTCATCCTTCGCGAAATCCAGTTTGCCCATCCCGGAGCGCCGCTTCGATTGACCGTCGCGGCCTTTAATGCAAGAGCCATCCGGTTATACAGCACAGCAGGGTTTGTTCAGACTGGAAACTTTGCGGCAGGGCCGAGAGCTTTCTATGTAATGGAGAAAAGCACTTCCGCTGACTGCACGTAAACGCTTCTGCTATAGTGGAAAGAGGGCGGTATCCTTGAGGAACTGCACCTGATTGATAGCGCCAATTGAATAGATCTGCCTTGATCAGAATACGACAGGGACGGAGAAACCGAAGCAACGACTATTCTGCCCGTCCGCCTTCAAGCGGCGGGCTTTTTTCAAAGGTTTCCTTCCCGGAAGGAGAAAACAATGGAGAACACAGCATCTTTAATGAAAATGAAGCAGCAGAAAAACAAAATTGCCATGTTGACGGCTTATGACTTTCCATCAGCCAAAATCGCGGAGTCGGCAGGAGTCGACGTACTGTTGGTCGGCGATTCGCTCGGCATGGTCGTTCTCGGCTATGATTCCACGATCAATGTCACCGTCGACGACATGGTGCATCACGGCAAAGCGGCAAGACGCGGGGCCGCGGATACATTCCTTGTTGTCGACATGCCGTTTGCTTCGTTTCACGGAAGCTTCGACCGTACGCTGAAACACGCGGTCCGCCTGTTCCAGGAAACCGGCGCTCAAGCGCTGAAACTGGAAGGAGCGGGCGACGTCTTGGATGTAACGCGCAAGCTTGTCCAGTCGGGCATTCCGATTGTCTCGCATCTCGGCTTGCTGCCGCAAAGTGCAGCGGTGCTCGGCGGCTATAAAGTCCAGGG
>JASKZU010000338.1 GCA_030147455.1 Planococcus sp. (in: firmicutes)
CCGTTTATCTTTGGAAATATGACTTTAAACGTGGAGTTCCCCATGTTTATGTTTGCAGCTTGATCGACGATATCCGCCAGCTCTTCGCCGCTGAACAACAGTTCGATGCGTTCTTTGAAAAAAGGGCTTCGGTCAGTATCTATGCAGCGTGTGCTATAAATGACTTTTTCTTCTGTATCGTGCCCGAAAAAGGCACGCATTTCCAATTGGCATAATTGTTTTTCATCCTGGTGATATGCGTATGTATAGATAAAGCCGCCTGTTGGCATCAATTGTTTCAATTCATCCCGTCCTTTTGTGTATATCTTTCCAGTATACCAGCAACCACGGAAGAACGAGTCGCTCTAATTAGTAATGCTGTTTTCGCTAAGTTATTTTCCATATTTTAGTTTAAGCAACCTTGTTTAAGGAATGCATAAACTACATGGAAATTTGAAAGGAGCGATTTAGTGGTGAAGAAAGGGTTTATTTTGATACTGGCAGGTGTACTGGCAGGATGCATGCAGTCCCCGACATTGGACGGAAAACTGGGAGGTTCTGAAGAATCTTTTATTGAAGCTTATGGGCCAAACGAGCAGGCAGACGACGCACAAGGACTCGAAGCTTTATTTGATTACGCATCTGAATCCGGGATCGTTTCGATGTTCATCGAAGACCATGCAGTGTTTGTACTAATTTCTCTTACAACGGAAGCAGGTGAAGGCCTAGCACTCGAAGAAGCACTGGAGTACACAGCTGAATTTTTTCCTGAAGATGCAGAACTGATTGAGGAAGAAGAAGCACTAGACAGCCGGTTATATACCTACGAAAGCCGCCAGTTAAACGAAGCGGTCGGAACAGAAGAACGAGAGGCACAAACTTTCACGGTTACGCTGAATCCTGAAGAAAACGGGAATTATGCACTGGCCCATATTCAAACAGACCAAATTGATGGGGAATAGAAGTGCTGATTTATTGGAGGGAAGGAGAGGAGAAGATGGATGGCACGCAGTGGGACATACGTGAAGTCAAGCGTTTGAAAAAGAAGCAGCTTGTTCAAAGCAACCTTATATTCCTAACGACGTTTATTCTTATATATTTTTTAGTCGAAACCGGGATGCAGTTTGTCGTGTTGGGATTGGTTTACATCATTATCTTTGCAGTAACTGGCAGCTCGCTATATTCGCTAAAAACGGGAGAAACCATCGGCACGAAAACAACGAAGCGCATTGAGGAATTTGAAAAAGATCGCGTGGGCATAAAACGCTGGAAGCGAAGCCAAATTATCGGAGCTGTGATTATGGGCGTACTGGGAATTGGCCTTGCTGCCTTTTTGTTTAAGACAGATTTGAACACGATGAGATTCGACACATTGTTTTTTATTCCGCCACTTTTGGGAGCATGCATCGGGCATAATATAGGTGAAATCTTCAGGCTGATCAATTTGTAAGAGAAAGAGAAAATACAACTTATGAGCATTCTATACAAAAAAGAGGTGAGGGCGCTGGAAATTTGGGATTTATTCGATGGCCATCGAAAACCGCTTGGCAAATTGCATGAGCGAGGAAACGAGATAGAGCCCGGTGAATATCATGTGGTGGTGGAAATAGCGACCATCAATCTAGACGGGCGCATATTACTGACACAACGAGATCCGGTGAAAACCTATCCATTGTTGTGGGAAATGACGGGTGGTTCCGTAAATGCCGGCGAAACAAGTGTGCAAGGGGCTGTCCGTGAGCTCCAAGAAGAAACAGGGTTGGTGACCAAAGAGGAAGAGCTTTACTTTATCGGCGAAATAAAAAAAGGCAATTCGTTTTATGATTTTTATGTGTTTCAAAGCTTAGAACTTATTGAATTGAGCAACCTGAAGCTGCAACCAAGTGAAGTGTGTGATGCTTTATTCGTTACAAAAAGAGAACTGGAAGACATGAACGCGATGGGCAGGATTGTATCACCGGTTTGGGAGCGGTACAACCTATATAAAGAGGCCATCGAATGTTTTACCAAGCAGTAATGGATCTTTTAAAAGAAGTTCCATACAAATTACTTACGAACCGATGACGTGAGTATTCACTTCTTCAATCACATCAAGTGGAATATCTTGAACCGGAATTACATAAGCTTTGTTCAAACGCGGGTTCATGATGCCGAGCTTGTGGATGTTTTTGAACTCGCTGTGTACAGAACGAAGGCCGAGCAAGTAGTAAACGAGTACTTGCAGCGTGTGTTTGCTTGTCGGCCCCGACTTGGAAACTTTCAAGTCCCATAATCCGGTACCGGTCAAGAAATCGCCGTCACCAGAAGTGATGAGGCGGCTATAGCCGCCTTCAAACGTAAAACCATCTTTTGTAACCGGCCCAATTTTTTCAAAAAACGCCGCAGCACGTTTGGCCATCGTCCGGATATTGCTAATCGTCAGCGTGTCCGGTTGAATAGCTTCAACAGCGCTGTAGGCACCGACACTATGCCGATAAGCCACATCAAACCCTGCTAATTTGCATGCGTGTTCAATCGACTGGTCATCCAGCCCCTTAACGCCTCTCACCAATTCCACTGCAACGTCCAGCTCTTTTACATTCCAAGCTCCCATCAACGAAATCTTGAAAGCTTCTTCTGCTGGAGTGCCCAAAGAAATTCGCGCTAAATAATCTACAGCCAGCCCCGCCAATGACGGATGGATATTTTCTTCTGCGTGCAGCTGGATGCCATCGTCCATTTCTGCAATCTGCAGCTTTTTGGGAGGAAGATAACCGCCTCTAGGCTGCTTCGTTTCGCTTATCCTCTTCGTTACAGAAACCAAATCCTCACCGCCCAAACTGAATTTCCAATAGCAAAAATTACCATTATTGATATACTAGACTAAACAAGAGCTAACAGCATACTAACCTCAATAGATCCTGTCTTTACAGTACTTGCCCATCAAAATACATGCTGGAAAAAGGAGCGTCTCATATTGAGTAAACCATCTTCTATCGAATACAAAATTGCCGACTCTCAAGAGGAACTAGAACAAATCCACCGTTTGAATTATGAGACGTTCGTTGAGGAAATCCCGCAGCATGCTGGAAACGAGAGCCGAAAACTCATCGACCGTTTCCACGATGAAAACACGTATTGGATTGCCAAGCAAGACGGGCGGTTGATCGGGATGCTGGCCATTCGGGGAAACCGCCCTTTTTCTTTAGATGAAAAACTCGGGGACATCAGCAAGTATTTGCCGGAAGGTACCAATCCATGTGAAATTCGTTTGTTGGCTGTCCGTTCGGATTTTCGGGGAAACCGGACTTTCTTTGAGCTGCTCGAACGGGTCGTCCCGTATTCGCTGCAGCAAGGCTATGATTGTGCCGTTATTTCCGGTACGACCCGCCAAACTCGATTATACCAGCATCTTGGTTTTCAGCCATTCGGACCGCTGATTAGCTCAGGTAAAGCAAAGTTCCAGCCGATGCTTTTGACGAAAGAACAATTTTTATCGGCCGGAAAGCTTTTCCGAGACATCGTTGAACCGAACGAAACCGTTTTTCCGATCTGCCTTTTGCCTGGACCTGTTTCGATGCATCCGACCGTCCAGGAAGCCTGGTCGATGCCGGCCGTCTCCCACCGCTCTGAACAATTCTGCCGTGATATGGCCGATTTGCAGAAAACGCTGAAAGACATGACCGGGTCGACTCATGTTCAAGTTGCGGTCGGCACCGGGACAATGGCGAATGATTTAGTCGCCGCCCAGCTCAGCCAAATGAGCGGAAAAGGCCTTGTTTTATCGAGTGGTGAATTTGGCGAACGCTTGGCCGGACACGCCGTTCGCTGGAATTTGCGATTTGTGCATCTGCAGAAGCAGTGGAATGAGCCTTGTGATTTAGATGAAATCAAGCAGTTGTTGGAGGAAGACGCGGACATTCGCTGGATTTGGACGGTGCACTGCGAAACTTCGACCGGCTATCTTTATCCTGTTGAAGAACTGAAAAGCTTATGCCGCGAACAGGACATGCGTTTATGCTTGGACGCTTGCAGCAGCGTGGGAACGGTTCCGGTAGATTTCTCGGATGTGTATCTGGCAAGCGCGGTGAGCGGAAAAGGACTCGGTTCCTATCCCGGGATTGCCATCGTGTTCCACCAGCAAGAAGTTGTTGCCAACAACAGCTTGCCCGCATTTCTGGACTTAGGGATGTATAGCACATACGGAAGCGTCCCGTTTACTCATTCATCCAATGGGCTTGCGGCTCTTCGGGCTGCGGTAGCCTGCCATGCGCTGCCTGATATGTCACTGGTGAATGCAGTTCGTAAGCAACTCACGCGTGCAGGCTTGGCAGTCTTAGGGAATGAAACTTACTCGCCCGGCATTATCACGATCGAGTTGTCGAGTGAACAGAACTCACGAATAGCAGGAGATCGCCTCAAAAGCATGGAAATCGAAATCAGCTATGAAAGCGGCTATTTATTGAAGCGTAACTGGATACAACTGGCCTTTATGGGCCATCACGATGCTGAACAGGTAAGACAGGCGGTGTCGAAAATGACTTCACTTTTAACAACAGCTCGTAGAATGTGAAGATTGAAAATCTATCAAATAAGCTTAAAATTCACTTTGTTCATAGATAGGTTCTTTCTGTCTTTTTTATTTCTTATAAAAGTTTACGAAGATGAAACTATCGGCTGAAATCTTGCGTCTAAGGGGCGGTTGGGAAAGGGCGGTGGATCTGGTGAGGG
>JASKZU010000002.1 GCA_030147455.1 Planococcus sp. (in: firmicutes)
CTCGATAAAATGGCGGGCTTGACAATCGGAAACGGAATGGACGAGTCGGTCAAAGTCGGACCGGTCATTAACCGAAACGCATTGGAGAAAATTCATTCGTATGTAGAAATCGGCAAACAGGAAGGAGCGGAATTGCTGGCAGGCGGTGAAATCTTGACCGGCACTCATTACGACAACGGCAACTATTACGCTCCGACATTGTTCGCTGGAGTCACGCCCGACATGCGCATTGCACAGGAAGAAATTTTTGGCCCGGTCATCTCGCTTATTGAAGTGGAAAGTTTTGAAGAAGCGATTGAAGTGAACAACAGCGTAATTTACGGCTTATCCAGTTCAATTTTTACAGCTGATGTCAATCGGGCTTTTAAAGCGCAGCGCGATTTGGATACCGGCATCGTTTACATCAATGCGGGAACAACGGGAGCAGAAATCCACTTGCCATTTGGCGGCACGAAAGGAACCGGCAACGGCCACCGAGACTCCGGAGTAGCAGCGCTCGATGTATTTACCGAGTGGAAGAGCGTATATGTGGACTTTAGCGGGCGTCTGCAGCGGGCTCAAATCGACAACGAAGCATAAGGAGGCGGCGAAGATGAGGTTTGCGGTATTGGGTGCAGGATTGATGGGCAAGCAGGCAGCGCTGGATTTATTGAACAATAAACAGGTAAAGAAAGTGATTCTCGCTGACCGGTCAACAGAAAAAGCCAGCTTGTTTTTTCAGCAGCTG
The DNA here is from genome assembly GCA_030147455.1 of Planococcus sp. (in: firmicutes). GTDB lineage: Bacteria > Bacillota > Bacilli > Bacillales_A > Planococcaceae > Planococcus. Next base: position 728 of record JASKZU010000002.1, read on the forward strand.
GACGATCCGCGACTCAATATTGTTCAATTAGATGCTGAAGATGATGGCGGCTTGAGCGCGCTTTTTTCACAGGTGGATGTTGTGGTCAATGCGCTTTTTTATACATTCAATGAAAAAGTTGCAGCGCTTGCCATTAAATCAGGCGTGCATTCCGTAGATCTCGGCGGCCACATCGGCGGCGCGACCGAACGTGTGCTTGCCATGCATGACCGGGCGCTCGAAAAAGGAGTCACCATCATTCCGGATCTTGGGGTTGCGCCTGGGATGATCAATATACTGGCTGGACACGGCGCCAGCCAAATCGAGGAAGTTGCCGCGATTCGCATTTATGCAGGCGGCATTCCTCTAGAGCCAAAACCGCCGCTCGAATATAAGCATGTTTTTTCACTTGAAGGCGTATTGGACCATTATACCGATCCTTCATATGTGATTCGTTCAGGAAAAATGGAACAAGTAGAATCTCTGACGGAAGTTGAACCGATCGCTTTTGATGGTTTTAGTGAGTTGGAGGCGTTTCATACATCCGGCGGCACATCGACATTGATTGGAACATTCCGGCATATCGACCTACTTGAATACAAAACCATCCGCTACCGGGGACATGCTGAAAAGTTCAAACTCCTTGTAGCACTTGGGCTGACCGACCGCCATAAAACGGTAATAGCGGATGGCCGTAAAATATCGGTGCGGGAAGTTTTTCTAAAATTGCTGGAACCGATCACTGAACTTGGTGATGAAAAAGATGCAGTGCTGCTGCGCGTAGCAGTGACGGGGAAACAGGAAGGCGAAGAATGCAGCCGCACTTATGAAATGGTCACAGTCCGTGATGTGGAAACCGGTGTGACGGCAATGGCGCAAGCGACGGCTTTCAGCATATCAGCAGTGGCACAGATGATTGCGGATGGGCGCATCCAGAAAAGAGGGGTTTATCCGCCTGAACAAATCGTTTCCGGCATTGAATATATCGATGAGATGCAAAAGCGGGGCGTCATGATTACAGAATCGGTGCAATGGTCCACTCATCAGAATTAATGAGGAGGAAATACCATGGATTTTGAATTGAACGCAGAACAGGAAATGCTGAGAAAAACCGTCCGAAAGTTTGTCGATGAGGAAATCCGCCCGCACATCCAGAAATGGGACGAGCAAGGCAATTTCCCGCCTGAACTTTGGGGGCGGCTTGCTGCTGTAGGATTGATGGGCGTCTGCATTCCAGAAGAATATGGCGGAAGCGGCATGGACTATAATTCACTTGCCATTGTCTGTGAAGAACTGGAACGGGGGGATACGACATTCCGCACTGCCGTATCTGTCCATACAGGCCTGAATTCACTGTCGATTCTTCAATGGGGAACCGAACAGCAAAAACAGCAGTTTCTCGTGCCGCAGGCAAAAGGCGACAAAATCGGCGCATTCGGCCTGACAGAGCCCGGCGCCGGGTCGGATGTGGCCGCTTTGTCGACGACAGCCAAACAGGAAGGGCAAGACTATATATTGAACGGACAGAAAACCTGGATTTCGCTTTGCGACCAGGCCGATCATTTTCTCGTTTTCGCATATACCGATCGATCAAAAGCCCATCAAGGCATTTCCGCATTTATTGTAGAGCGGGAGCGCCAAGGGTTTTCTTCTAAAGCAATCAAGAACAAACACGGCATTCGTGCAGGTAATACCGGTGAAATATTTTTGGATAATGTCCGCATTCCGGCAGTCAACCGTCTTGGCGAGGAAGGCGAAGGGTTTAAAATTGCGATGGCTTCCCTGGACAATGGGCGGTTTACAGTGGCTGC
>JASKZU010000036.1 GCA_030147455.1 Planococcus sp. (in: firmicutes)
TCAAGCCCTTTCGATTCGCCTTGAATTGCCTCATGCGCTTGCGATATCGATTCAAAAATCTTGGTAAAGTTTTGCAAGCGTTTGCGTTCTTCCTGAAGTGTTTCTTCTTCTCCGGCAACAAGCCCGGCTTCTTCGATTTCGCGCAACTGGAAAGTCAATAAGTCGATGCGCTGTGCGATTTGCTGTTCATTTTCATTATAACTGGCAAATTCACGTTTTAATTTGGTGTATTTTTCAAAGGTATGGGCATAGCCCTCTTTCGCTTTTGACAAGAGCTTGCCGGCAAATTGGTCAAGCAAATGCAAATGCTGTTTTTCATCCATCAGCTCTTGTGTTTCATGCTGTCCGTGGATATCGATCAGCGAAGCGCCGATCTCACGTAAAATCGAAATGGTGACAAGCTTGCCGTTGACGCGGCATACGTTTTTTCCTTTGCCATTCAGCTCACGCCGCAGCAGCACGTCGCCGTCGCTTTTTTGAATCCCGAGATCTTCAAGCTTTTGATAAACCGGATGATTTTCATCTTCTACCTGGAACAAGCCTTCGATCTCCGCTTTCTGGGCACCGTGCCGAATAAACTCCACACTTCCGCGGCCGCCCGCCAGCAAGTGGACCGCATCGATGATAATGGATTTTCCGGCTCCTGTTTCCCCTGTTAAAACCGTCATGCCTTCTGTAAAACTGACCGATAATGCATCGATAATCGCAAAATTGCGTATGTCCAATTCACGCAGCATATACATCCACCTCTTTATTAAAGCATTTCAATCAAGCGTTGCTTAAGCACTTCCCGATGTTCCGTATCGCGGCAAATAATGAGACATGTATCATCTCCGCAGATGGTCCCAAGAATTTCTTCCCAGTCCAAATGGTCAATAAGCGAACCGATGGCATGGGCATTTCCCGGCAAGGTTTTCATCACAAGAAAATGGCTTGCCCCGTCGATGCTGACAAAAGCGTCCGTCAAAGCGCGGTGCAGCTTCTGCATTGGATTAAAGCGCTGGTCAGCAGGCAGGCTGTATTTATACCGCCCGTCTTGAAGCGGAACCTTAACCAGATGCAATTCTTTGATATCTCTTGATACAGTTGCTTGTGTTACTTCATACCCCGCTGCTTTCAGTAAGTCGACCAAGTCATCCTGCGTTTCGATTTCACGGTTGGAAATCAAATCGCGGATTTTGATATGACGCTGTCCTTTGTTCATTTTGCTCCCCCTTGAATGAATAATTATTCCATATACTTTATATCCTACATCTAAATCTTGGGGAAAACAAGAAAACTTCACGTTGTGGTCTTATGTACTTAACGATGAGGCCAAATACCCATCTTGTCAAGTGATACAAGCTAAAACGGACAGAGAAAAAGTCTATTTTCTCTGTCCGTTTTTTTATTCATTTGCTTTGGTTTCCTTGAATGCCGCATGGGCTTGTTGTACCGTACTTGCTATCAGCGAAGCATCCGGCATGGCTATAGCTGCGGCTTCTTTTGGCTCAGCCGATACGAGGTGGAACAGAAATTCGATATTTCCTTCTCCCCCAGTAATCGGCGAATGCGTCATGGCCTGCACTCTAAATCCGCTGGAAGTGGCATAGGACGCTACATTGGCAAGCACTTCCTCATGAACTTTCGGATCGCGGACAATGCCTTTTTTGCCTACTTTTTCACGCCCTGCTTCAAACTGCGGCTTAACAAGCGCCATGCAGTCGCCTCCGGAAACGAGTATGGTCTTCAGCACTGGCAGGATAATGCGCAGCGAAATAAACGATACATCGATCGTTGCCACTTCCGGGAGGCCTTCTGTAAAATCCTCGGGCTTGGAATGACGGAAATTCGTGCGCTCCATCACCGTTACCCGTTCGTCTTGGCGGATTTTCCAGGCCAGCTGGTTGTAGCCTACGTCCAGCGCATAACAATGGCGCGCCCCGTTTTGAAGCGCACAGTCTGTAAAGCCTCCGGTTGATGAACCAATATCGAGCATCATTTTTCCGCCTACAGTTAAATCAAACTCTGCCAGCGCTTTTTCAAGCTTCAAGCCGCCGCGGCTTACATAGCGCAAGTCATTGCCTTTTTTCTCCAAAAGAGCATCATATGGAATTTTTTCACCTGGTCTGTCGAGCCGTTCACTTCCGGAAAAAATCACGCCTGCCATTACAGCACGCTTCGCTTTTTCACGGGTTTCGCAGATGCCCCGTTCAACCAATAGGACATCTACCCGTTCTTTTTTCACTTTATTCATAGCACGTTCGAGCGCTCCTGCTGTTGTGTATTGTTTTTCGTATAATATTTAACTTTTTTCACAAGTTCATCGCTGTTCAACTGAATTTCGTCCATCAGTTCCGCAACATCGCCGTGCTCGATAAAGCAATCCGGAATACCCATCCGGTCGATGACGGCATCGTGGAAGCCGTGCTCATGTGCATGCTCTAACACGGCACTGCCGAAGCCGCCTTGAAGAACTGCCTCCTCGAGCGTAATGACAGGCACTTTTCGGTTAAAAATCGAAGCCAGCATTTTGCTGTCCATCGGTTTGATAAACCGGGCATTGACAACTTCTGCGTAAATGCCTTCGCTGCGCAATTGATCTGCTGCATGAAGCGCCATTGGAATGGTCGTACCGAACGTCAGGATAACGGCGTCCGCACCTTCTTCAAGCACTTCCCAGCTGCCGATTGGAATCGCCTTAAGCTCATCGTCCATTTCGACGCCCAGCCCGTTGCCGCGCGGATAGCGCAAGGCAATCGGCCCGTCGTTGTATTCGATGGCCGTTTTCACCATGTGCTGTCCTTCATTCTCGTCTTTTGGCATCATCAGAACCATATTCGGCAAATGACGCAGGAATGCGATATCGAAAACGCCTTGATGCGTTTCGCCGTCCGCGCCTACCAAGCCCGAACGGTCGATGCCGATAAAGACATTTAAATTCTGGCGGCAAATATCGTGAACTACTTGATCATAAGCGCGCTGAAGGAAAGTTGAGTAAATCGCAAGGAACGGTTTCATTCCCTGTGTTGCAAGGCCGGCTGCCATCGTAGTGGCATGCTGTTCGGCAATGCCTACGTCAAACATGCGCTCCGGGAATTCCGATGCAAAGCCTTCCAGCTTCGACCCGACCGGCATAGCCGGTGTAATAGCAACGATGCGTTCGTCTTCGCGTGCCAGCTTGCGCGTCGTTTCCGCAATCAAGCCGCTCCAGGAAGGCGCTTTGGACGAAGACTTGACCAGATCGCCGGTTTCCATTTTGTAAGGCCCGATTCCGTGCCAAGTGCCGATTGTATCTTGTTCTGCCGGCAAATAGCCTTTGCCTTTTTTTGTAATGACATGAAGCAGGACAGGTCCTTTTGTTTTTTTCGCATACTGCAGATTGTCTTCGAGTTCTTCCAGGTTATGGCCATCGATCGGCCCCAAATACGTAAATCCGAGTTCCTCGAAGAACATGCCCGAAACGACCAAGTATTTCAAGCTGTCTTTTACGCGCTCGGCAGTCGAAGCAAGTTTTCCTCCAACAGCCGGCACTTTTTTCAGCAAATACTCTAAATCATCTTTAACTTTGTTGTACTTGCCGGCCGTCCGCATGCGGCCAAGTACGCTGTGAAGCGCCCCGACGTTTGGAGCAATCGACATTTCATTGTCGTTTAAAATAACCGTCATGTCTGTCTGCACATGGCCGATATGGTTTAATGCCTCGAAAGCCATGCCGCCTGTCAGTGCGCCGTCTCCGATAATCGGAATTACGTGATTTTGGTCTTTTTTGATGTCCCGTGCAGCGGCCATGCCCATTGCTGCAGACAAAGACGTCGAACTATGCCCGGTTTCCCAGACGTCATGCTCGCTTTCATTGCGTTTCGGAAAGCCGCACAGCCCTTTGAATTGGCGCAGCGTCTCAAACTGGCCTGCACGCCCTGTTAGAATTTTGTGGACATACGACTGGTGGCCAACATCCCAAATCAGTTTGTCGGACGGGCTGTCGAATACACGGTGTAAAGCAATGGTCAGCTCTACTACGCCTAAGTTCGGACCGATATGCCCTCCTGTTCTTGACAGATTTTCTATAAGAAATCGACGGATATCTTCACTTAAAAGCTCAAGTTGCTCTTGGTTCAGCTCTTTTAGGAAAGATGGACCAGTAATCGTCTGAAGATCCATTTGCCATCACACACCTTTTTCTAAATTTTCCTGTATGGTTATCTCCCCATATTATAGCAGTACATGGGAAATGTACAAATTAGAGCCTTGCCGTCAATTTTTCCGTTCGACGATCAGCTCGGTTAATTCTTTCAATAGTCTCTGTTCGCCGGGCAAAGAATCAATTGCTCGGAGCGCCTGATGAGCATGGAAATCCAATTTTTCTTTCGCTTTTGGCAGCGTCAGGATGCCGGGATAAGTGCTTTTCTCGCTTGATTCGTCTTTGCCGGCCGTTTTCCCGAGTTCTTCTGACGTTCCTGTGACATCCAGAATATCGTCCTGGATTTGGAATGCCAAACCTAAGTGAAAGCCGAATGTTGAAAGCGCCACCAATTGCTCAGAGCCGGCATCCGCCAAGATAGCGCCCGCGACGATGCTGTACGTCAGCAAAGCACCGGTCTTCAGCTTGTGGACTTCTTCCAGCTGTTCCAGGCTCAGTTGCTTTTGCTCGCCTTCAATGTCCAGCACCTGGCCGCCGACCATGCCTTCTGCACCTGCTGCTGTGCTCATCAAATCGATCAGCCGCACTTTGTTTTCCGCCGAAACCCCTTCAAGGCGTGCGATAATGCCGAAACTGTAAGTCAAGAGTGCATCACCCGCTAAAATGGCAACCGCTTCGCCGAATACTTTATGGTTGGTGGGCATGCCGCGGCGCAAGTCGTCGTTGTCCATGCTCGGCAGATCGTCATGGATCAGTGAATATGTATGAATCATTTCAATTGCGGAAGCTACTTTCAGTGCGTCAGGGTGAGCCGCTCCAAGTTCGTGCATTGCTGCTAGTAAAAGCATGGGGCGAATGCGTTTGCCGCCAGCCTTCAGCGAATAGTGCATAGATTCTTTCAGCGATTCGGGAACGGACAATGCATCGATCAATTCTGCCATTTCCTGT
>JASKZU010000064.1 GCA_030147455.1 Planococcus sp. (in: firmicutes)
GTGTCGCTTCAGCACATAGAGGCGCATTTAGCTGAAGTGGAAAGCAAGCGGGAACGGGCGGAAACCCGCTTTAACGAGGCGCTCGCAAAATCTTCTTTTGAGTCGGCAGCCGCCTACCAGCAAGCCAAACTGGATGCAGCCCGCTACGGGGAGCTGAAAGATCGAATCGAGCGCCATAAACAAGAGCGCCACACGACGGAACATCAATTGGCGGAACTTATCGAGCTGCTGGATGGCCGTGAACAAATGGACCTGACGGATTTAGAGCAGTCGCTTGTCATGCTGAAGACCGAATACGAGCAGGCCTTTTCCGACTGGAAAACAAGCGGGGAGATAGAAGCAAAAGCACGTGCATTTTACGAGTCGATCTCGCAGGCTTCTGCGAAAGAAGCAGAAGCGGAAGCCGCGTTCGCCCGCATCGTTGACCTGTACGACACCATTCGTGGGCAAAACGAAGCGCGGCTGTCATTTGAGCGCTATTTGCAAATCGAGTATTTAGAGCAAATTTTAGAAGCGGCCAATGAACGGCTCAAGCATTTGTCGAACGGCCAATTTTACTTGGTGAGAAGCGACCGCAAAGAAGTCCGCGGCAAGCAAAGCGGCCTGGGCCTCGATGTGCATGATGCTTATACGGGGCAAGCGCGCGACGTAAAAACCATGTCCGGCGGCGAAAAATTCAATGCTTCGCTTTGCCTTGCGCTGGGCATGGCGGACGTGATTCAAAGTTTTGAAGGAAATGTATCGATTGAAACGATGTTTATCGATGAAGGATTCGGGTCGCTTGATGAAGAATCACTCAACAAAGCGATTGATACTTTGGTGGATCTGCAGAAATCCGGCCGCATGATCGGTGTTATTTCCCATGTACAGGAGCTGAAAGCCGCTATTCCTGCTATATTGGAAGTGGAAAAAACAAAAGAAGGCATCAGCCATACGCGCTTTCAACTCAAATAACGGCAGTTGTTTCAACTGCAGTTTAAGACAAAGGGGTTTTGACGATGAACAGGTTCAGTTTCAAAGCCAGAATGATTTATTTCAGCATCATTGCCTTAGTGAGCATCGGGTTTTTTGTGCTGCAATGGACGGCCAATCTTGACGACAGCGCTGGGGTAGGATCTGTCATCTTATTGGTATTATGGGGAGCGATGGCCTTATTTGGCATCGCTGGCATTATCCTTAGTGCCAAGGCAAGAAACAAGCAATAATAAAAAAGCGGTGCATCTGCAAATTACAGGTGCACCGCTTTTTTATGAAAACAAAAAACCCAGAAACGATTTACCCGTTAAAATAACCAGTTTTTGTGCTACAGTTGAAACACCAACTGATGATCAGGAGTGAACCGACATGTCCAAAAAACTTAGCGCAGAACAATTGATTGATTTGATCGAACCCGGTGCGGATATCATTGTGCCGATTGCCAACGGGGAACCAACGCGGCTGCTTGATTTAATGGAAGAGCATGCTGGCCAATTAAGTGAAGTAAAGATTCATCAAATGCTGGCGCTTCGCGAACGTGCTTATATTCGCGGGGAAATCGAAGGGTTGCGCCACGTATCGTATTTCCTGAGCGGAGCCACGCGAAATGTCTACCAGCAGGCAAAGATGGATTTAGTTCCTAATAACTTCCACGAGATGCCGCGGCTTCTGCAAAAAACGACGACTATGTCGATGATCATGACAGTCGCGTCCCCAATGGATGAGCACGGGTATTTTACATTCGGGACCCAGGCAGACTATATCGCAGAGTTTGTCGGCAAAGTACCGTTCATTCTCGAGGTCAATGATCAAATGCCGCGAACGTTCGGGCGCAATCAAATCCATATCAGCCAAATCGTGGGATATGTGGAGCACCATGCGCCGCTGGCAGAAGAAAAAGTCAGCGCGGTCAGTGAAAAAGACATTCAAATCGCTTCAGCGATCATCGGTGATATTCAGGACGGGGACACCCTCCAGATCGGGATTGGTTCTGTTCCGAACGCCGTCATCAGCATGTTGAAAGACCATCGCCATTTAGGGATCCATACAGAAATGCTGCCGGACGGTGTAGCGAATCTGGTCGATTCCGGTGCAATTGACGGTACGCGGAAATACACAAATCCCGGAAAGATTGTAGCGACTTTTGCATACGGCTCCAAAAAACTTTATGACTTTATCGATGGCAACCCGGCGGTGGAGATGCTGCCGGTGAGCCTTGTAAACGATCCGCGGGAAATCGCCAAAGAAAAGAACATCGTCTCCATCAATGCTACGACTGAAGTCGACTTTTACGGGCAATGTGCTTCCGAGACGGTCGGCGGAAGATATTATTCGTCAAGCGGCGGACAAATCGATTTTGCCAGGGGCGTACGGTTTGCTGAAAATGGCAAGGGCTATATCTGCATGCCGTCAACAGCAAAAAACGATAGCCTGTCGCGCATTAAAATGAATTTGTCGCCGCGATCGGTCGTAACGACCGGCAAAAATGACGTGGATAATATCGTTACGGAGTACGGAGTTGCACGGCTTCACGGTGTTTCCATTGCGGAGCGGACAAAGCGCCTGATTGGCATTGCGCATCCGAAATTCCGTGATGAATTAATGTTCGAAGCTAAAAAGAACGGATTTTTGCTTTAAAGGCAATAAACAAACCCCTATTCCATAAAGGAACAGGGGTTTTATCAATAAACGAGCAGTTCTACGCTGCCAAGCCCTTCATAACGCGCTTCATAGCGGCCGATTTCCAGCGGCTTCGGTAAAATGAACGTCCCGGAAGAAACCGCCAATCCGTGCTCAAGCACCAAACCATGACTCTCAAGCTCGGCGGCAAGCCATTGAATCGCGTGCACCGGATGTTTCAGCACTTCAGTTGAATGGCCGGAAGCGATCTGCTCGCCGTTGAATACCAGTTCGCCGTGCATATTCGCTAATTGTTCATAGGATACGTCGCTGACAGGTTTCCCAATAACGAGGCGTCCTGAGACGGCGCTGTCGGCAATGACCTGCCCTAGTGTGATGTTCGGGAACCAATCAATAAAACGGCAATCAGGCACTTCGATGCCTGGTGCAATAGCGGTTTTTTTCAAAATTGTTTCTGCCGAGTCGGCAGCTGAAATGGTTTCCTGGACCAAAAAGACCAGCTCGATTTCAATAAGCGGAGACAGCAGTGAAGAATGTTCAATCCGGCCGTTCGATAGGGCGGGGGCTGTTAATGCCCCGTAGAGCGGTTTTTTGGAATGGAAAAGCGCCTGTGTTTCAGGGCTGGTTAAGCTGATTTTATAAGCAGCGAGTGCTTCGCCGTTTTGGGCTTTTTTCTGTGTCACGGCATGCTGGACTTTATAGGCTGCATCCGGCTGGATTGTAGAAGGAATCTGATCTTGCGCCAGCGCCTGCTGGTCTTGGTAAGCTGCATGAAGACGGTCGGCCAATTGCTGCTGATCTGGTTGCAATAGAGGCATTATTCAGACTCCTTTCCTTTTTATTATTTTACCATTTGTCCTTAACGTTGTGCAGGGGGAAAATGGAAATTTGCATTTTCAAAGGCGTTTCTTATAAAATGGGGAGAACAAGGCAGAAAAGGGGCGGCTGACGTTATGGGAGAAATCAGTAAGCAACTGCACGAATTTATGTTGAAACATGATGAGCAGATGGTTGAAGAATGGATTGCCATGCGCAATGGAAAAGCCAATTCTATTTACTCTACGAATGCATCGGCAGAAACAGTGGAGAAACTGAAGAAAGAAACAAGCGGCTTTATCGAGGCGGTCACGGCGATTTTTGTCCATAACGAAGAAGAGTCTCTTGCTTACGTGGAGAATTGGGCTTCTACGATTGCAAAAAAACGGGCGCAGCAATCTATTCCGCTATACGAGGTAATGGAACAGCTTGGCCAAATCCGGAAAATTTATTGGACATACGTCCGCAAATTCTTTGATAAAGTAGAAGAGGCGACCAGCCAGGACGCTCTTCGCTGGAGCGAGATGCTTAACGATATGTTCGATTTTATCATTGAAAGCTTTGCGCGCCATCACCATGAAGCGCACCAACGAATGCTTGCCAGCCAGCAGGAAGTGATCGATGAA
>JASKZU010000072.1 GCA_030147455.1 Planococcus sp. (in: firmicutes)
GCCGATTTGATTGGGCTGCCGCTTCGCATTACAGTAGGTAAACGTGCTGCTGAAGGCATTCTTGAAGTAAAGCTGTGAAGCTCGAATGAAACGGTCGAATGGCATAAAGATGAACTGCTCGACAAAGTGAATGAATTTTTTAGAAATGCTTAAAAATCTGATATGATAACAGGAAAGTACATCTGTACTTTCCTTTCTTTTTCTGAAATAAATGGCGAAGGGGATAATCATGATAAATGAACAAGACGCCAAAATGAGATTCAAGTTGCTGCTGCAGCAATTGGAACTGACCGACGATGTCCATATGCCTTACTTTGAAGATGCCGAACTGACACGAATGACCGTACATAAAAAAGAGCGGTCGTGGCGGTTCTTGGTGAAATTCAAACGGGTGCTGCCGCTTGAGTTGTTTACGCAGTTTCGTGAGCGGCTGCAGGCAAAGTTCTCATCAATTGCAGCTGTACAAGTGCATATTCAAACAACTGGGCAACAGGCTGACGGTGAACAAATCAGCGCCTACTGGAAGCACGTCGTGGATGAATTGGCCGATATGGCGCCGCCGCTGCGTGAGCGGCTATTGTCGCAAGCACCGGTTTGGAACGGCAGTAAACTGATTGTGGATTGCTGCCATGAGCATGAAATGATGGCTTTAAAGTCTAAATATACAGAGAAACTCGGCGGAGTTTACCAGCAGTTTGGCTTTCCGCCTTTCTCCATCGACTTCAAACTTTCTGCAGAAGATCAACAAGCAGCGCATGAAGCCTTTATGGTCGAGCGCAAGGCAGAAGAAGAAGCGATGGCTAAAAAAGCACTGGCCGATATGAAAAAGCGTGAAGTGGACCGCAAAGAAAATGGCGTGCCTTCAGGGCCGTTCCAAATGGGGATTGCCATCAAGCCGGATGAACAAATTTCTGAAATCCGCTCGATTACGGACGAAGAGCGCCGCGTGACTATAGAAGGCTTCGTCTTTGACGTGGAAGTTCGTGAACTGCGGAGCGGCCGGTCCCTGTTAACGGTCAAAATGACCGATTATACCGACTCGATTCTCGTCAAAATGTTCTCGCGTGATAAAGAAGATGCAGAACTGATGGCGCAAGCGAAAAAAGGCATGTGGTTGAAGGCACGCGGTTCGATTCAAACCGATACGTTCGTCCGCGATTTGGTTATGATGGCGCAGGATATGATTGAAATCAATCCGGCTGTCCGAAAAGATACGGCCGAAACCAAACGCGCCGAGCTGCACTTGCACTCGCCGATGAGCCAAATGGATGCTGTGTCTTCGATCGGTTCGCTGGTTGAGCAGGCAGCCAAGTGGGGACATCCTGCGATTGCCGTAACCGACCATGCCGGTGTCCAGGCTTTTCCAGACGCCTATGCCGCCAGCCAAAAACATGGCATAAAAGCGATTTTCGGGCTGGAAGCAAACCTTGTCGACGACGGCGTGCCGATTGCATTTGAAGAACGCCACGCCTTATTGGAAGATGAAACTTATGTTGTTTTCGACTTGGAAACGACCGGACTGTCCGCTGTATATGACACGATTATCGAGCTCGCTGCAGTGAAAGTCAAAGGCGGGCAAATCATCGAGAAATTTGAGCGTTTTGCCAATCCACACCATCCGCTTTCGGCAACGACGATCGAATTGACCGGAATAACGGATGATATGGTGAGAAATGCACCGGAAGTAGAAGACGTTATCCGTGAGTATCACGAATGGGCGGGCGATCATATTATGGTCGCGCACAACGCTTCGTTTGATATGGGCTTTTTGTACGTAGCCTATAAAAAATACGGCATCGACAAAACACATGCCACAATCGATACGCTGGAGCTTGCGCGCATGCTTCACCCGGAACTCAAAAACCACCGTTTGAATACATTGGCGAAAAAATTCAATATCGAATTAACGCAGCATCACCGCGCCATCTATGATACCGAGGCGACAGCCTATCTGATGACGCATTTGCTGAAAGAAGCCCACGAAAAAGGCATTCTTTACCACGACCAACTTAACGACTATGTCGGCCAGGGAGATTCCTATAAGCGCTCGCGTCCGACACACTGTACACTTTTGGCGAAAGACCAGGAAGGCTTGAAAAATCTTTTTAAACTGGTTTCTGCTTCGCATATCAATTACTTCTACCGAGTGCCCCGCATTCCGCGTTCGCTTCTTCAGCGCCACCGGAAAGGGCTGCTTGTTGGTTCAGGGTGCGACAAAGGCGAAGTGTTCGAAGCCGTCATGCAAAAGTCGATGGAAGAAGTTGAACGCACAGCCCAATTTTACGATTACCTTGAAGTGCATCCAAAAGAAGTGTATCAGCCCTTGATCGACCGTGAGTTGATTCGTGATGAGTGGAATTTGGAAGACATTATCCGCAAGCTGGTGAAGGTGAGCCGCAAGCTCGACAAGCCGCTTGTCGCGACCGGCAACGTTCATTACCTGGATGAAACCGACGCGGTATTCCGCCAGGTGCTGATCGGTTCACAAGGCGGCGCAAATCCGCTGAACCGTTCGAAACTTCCTAAAGTTCATTTCCGCACAACAAATGAAATGCTGGATGCGTTTGATTTTCTTGGTGCAGAAACTGCCCAGGAAATCGTAGTCGACAATTCGCTGAAAGTCGCGGATATGATCGATGTCGTCAAACCGATCAAAGATGAATTGTATACACCGAAAATCGAAGGAGCGGACGAAGAGGTCCGCGAGCTCAGCTATACGATGGCGCGCCAGATTTACGGAGATGAATTGCCGGAAATCGTGGAAGCCCGTATTGAAAAAGAACTGAAGTCCATCATTGGCCACGGTTTTGCTGTCATTTACTTGATTTCCCATAAACTCGTAAAAAAATCGCTGGATGATGGATATCTTGTCGGATCACGCGGATCGGTCGGTTCGTCGCTTGTCGCAACGCTGACCGAGATCACCGAAGTCAATCCGCTTGCACCTCACTACGTATGCCGCAAATGCAAAAAATCGGAGTTTTTCGATGACGGCTCGGTTGGTTCAGGCTTTGACCTCAAGGACAAAGACTGCCCGGATTGCGGTATTCCTTATAAAAAAGACGGACAGGACATTCCGTTTGAAACATTTCTTGGATTTAAAGGCGATAAAGTACCTGATATCGATTTGAACTTCAGTGGTGAATACCAGCCGCAGGCGCATAATTACACAAAAGTGCTGTTCGGGGAAGACAACGTATTCCGTGCCGGAACGATCGGCACAGTTGCAGAAAAAACCGCCTACGGCTATGTACGCGGCTATGCCAATGACCGGGACATGACGCTTCGCGGCGCTGAAATTGACCGCTTGGTGCAGGGATGTTCCGGCGTTAAACGCAGCACTGGGCAGCATCCAGGCGGAATTATTGTTGTGCCGGACTATATGGACATCTATGATTTCTCGCCGATTCAGTTTCCGGCAGATGCACAGGATTCAGAATGGAAGACGACCCATTTCGACTTCCATTCGATTCATGATAACTTGCTGAAGCTTGATATACTCGGGCACGATGATCCGACCGTCATCCGGATGCTGCAGGATTTGTCAGGCATCGACCCGAAAACAATCCCAACCGATGATCCGGAAGTCATGAAAATCTTCGCAGGTCCGGAATCGCTTGGCGTCACAAAAGAACAAATCGGCTGTAAAACCGGAACGCTCGGCATTCCGGAGTTCGGGACGCGGTTTGTCCGCCAGATGCTGGAAGACACCAAACCGACCACATTCTCGGAATTGGTGCAGATTTCAGGACTTTCCCACGGCACAGATGTTTGGCTCGGCAATGCACAGGAATTGATTCACAATGGCACGTGCCAGCTGTCCGATGTGATCGGCTGCCGGGATGATATCATGGTTTACCTGATTTACCAGGGACTCGAGTCATCTTTGGCATTCAAAATTATGGAGTCAGTGCGTAAAGGTAAAGGCCTCACGCCGGAAATGGAAGCGGCGATGAAAGAGCAAGCTGTACCTAACTGGTATATCGAGTCGTGCAAAAAAATCAAATACATGTTCCCGAAAGCACACGCTGCGGCATATGTATTGATGGCCGTGCGCATCGCCTATTTCAAAGTGCATTTCCCGGTGCTTTATTATGCGGCGTACTTTACAGTGCGTGCAGAAGATTTTGACGTCAACGCAATGGCTAAAGGTTCCCAATCGATCCGCGCGAAAGTGGATGAACTCAACTCTAAAGGCCTCGAAGCCTCGACAAAAGAAAAAAACTTGATGACCGTAATGGAACTTGCGCTTGAAATGGTCGAACGCGGCTATAGTTTCCAGAAAGTCGATTTGTACAAATCGTCCGCTGACGAATTTATCATCGAAGGCAATTCATTGATCCCGCCGTTCAATGCAATCCCAGGGCTTGGCACAAACGCAGCGAAATCCATCGTTGCGGCCAGAGCGGAAGGAACATTCCTCTCCAAGGAAGATTTGCAGCAGCGCGGCCGTGTTTCGAAAACCATTATCGAGTACATGGACGATCATGGATGTTTGGAAGGCATGCCGGATGCCAATCAACTGTCGTTGTTCTAGTCGGTTGCGCAGTCCCGTCAAGCATGGTATTATAGTAGTAACATTTACTGATAGCTCTGTCGCAGAAGAGTGGGTTCTCCCGCTCTTTTCTGTTTGTTATGGCACATTATTGGCAGGAGGCACTATATGAGCAAAATTACTGAACAAATCGAAGCAATGGCACTACCCATCATCCAGGAGCTGGAACTTGAGCTTGTGGACGTTGAATTTTTAAAAGAGGGCAAAAACTGGTTTTTGCGCATCTACGTAGACAATCCAGAAGAGCCGATTGACATCGATCAATGCGCAATCGTCAGCGAACGTCTGAGCGAAATCTTGGACGAAACGGATCCCATCGAGCAAAACTATTTTTTGGAAGTTTCTTCTCCGGGAGCAGAACGCCCGCTCAAAAAAGAAAAAGATTTCGAAAAAGCGCTTGAGCAGTTTATTTACATCAAAACCTATGAGCCGGTGGAAGACGCCAAAGAATTTGAAGGCTACTTGAAATCGTTTGACGACGAACAAGTTTCGATTGAAATGAAGATCAAAACCCGCAGAAAAACCATCAGCATCCCGAGAAGCAAAATTGCCTTGATCCGCTTGGCAATCGATTTTTCCGCATAAGCTGAATAGAAGAATTTAGGAGTGAAGAAACCATGAGCAGTGAGTTATTGGATGCTTTAGAAGTATTGGAGAAACAAAAGGGAATATCACGCGATGTGCTGATCGAAGCCATCGAAGCGGCACTCGTTACGGCCTATAAGCGCAATTTCAACCAAGCGCAGAATGTTCGGGTTGATTTGAATCTCGATACAGGAACGATGCTCGTGTATTCACGAAAAGACGTTGTTGAAGAAGTCGAAGACGAGCGCCTGCAAATTTCACTGGAAGATGCACAGGCATTAAATCCGGTTTATGAAATCGGCGATGTTGTCGAAGAAGAAGTAACACCGCGCAATTTCGGCCGCATTGCTGCCCAAACAGCCAAACAGGTTGTTACGCAACGAGTTCGCGAAGCTGAACGCGGTTTGATCTTTGAAGAGTATGTTGACCGTGCAGACGATATCGTAAACGGCATTGTCGAGCGCATGGATGCACGCAATTTGTACGTGGGACTGGGCAAAGTAGAAGCGGTTCTTCCGCAGACAGAGCAAATGCCAAACGAAAACTACCAGCCGCATGACCGCATCAAAGTGTACATCACGAAAGTTGAGCGGACGACGCGCGGGCCTCAAGTCTTTGTTTCCCGTACGCATCCCGGCTTGCTCCGCCGCTTGTTTGAAAACGAAGTGCCGGAAATCTACGACGGTATTGTGGAAATCAAATCAATTGCACGTGAAGCGGGCGACCGTTCGAAAATCTCGGTGCACGCTCACGACGATGAAGTAGATCCGGTCGGTTCTTGCGTCGGTTCACGCGGTGCGCGTGTCCAAACAATCGTCAACGAACTGGGCGGCGAGAAAATCGACATCGTGGAATGGTCGGAAGATCCGGTCGTATTTGTGGCGAATGCACTCAGCCCGTCCAAAGTTTTGGATGTGCAAGTGAGCGAAGACGACAAATCCACAACAGTAGTCGTACCTGACTACCAATTGTCGCTTGCCATCGGTAAACGCGGACAAAATGCCCGTCTGGCTGCAAAATTGACAGGCTGGAAAATCGATATCAAAAGTGAAACAGATGCCCGCGAATTGGGGATTTATCCACCAGCCGGCGTAGAGTTGGCAGAAACTGATGTCGACGATGAAGCGGATGGCTTTGATTTTTACGACGAAGAAGAATAAGCTGAGAAGGTGATATCCATTGGCTATGCAAAAAAAGATTCCGTTACGCAAATGCGTCGCAACCAATGAAATGCATCCGAAAAAAGAAATGATCCGTGTGGTGCGCTCCAAAGAAGGCGAAGTATTCGTCGACTTGACCGGCAAAAAGTCGGGACGAGGCGCCTATGTGTCAAAGTCTGAAGATGCCATCGGCCTTGCGCGCAAAAAGAAGGTATTGGACAAGCAGCTTGAAGTGAAAGTTCCAGACGAAATCTACGAGGAGCTCGTCCATGCCGTACGCAGAGAGCAGCTGAAATCATGAACAAAGAAAAAATCCTACAGTTTTTGGGACTTGCCACACGAGCGCGCAAACTGGTTACCGGTGAAGAACTGGTCATCAGCGAAGTGCGGCGGGGCAATGCAAAACTAGTCATTCTGGCTGAAGACGCATCCGAAAACACGAGGAAAAAATTGCAGGATAAATGCACATCCTATAAAGTGCCGGTCCGCATAGGCGCAACCCGCTATGAGATCGGCCATGCCATAGGAAAAGAAGCGCGCGTCGTTTTGGCAATTACAGACAATGGATTTGCCAAGAAGATGACGAGCCTGTTTGATGAAAATAACCGGGGGTGAGCAGATGACCAAAATTCGAGTACATGAATACGCAAAAAAAGTAAATAAACCGAGCAAAGACATTATTGATGAGTTATCGAAAATGAACATTAATGTCAACAATCATATGGCCACATTAGAAGACACTGCTGTAACGAAATTGGACGGCATTTATAAAAAACCTGCACAAGGAAGCCGTACGCAGAGCCAGTCCCGTCCGCAAAGCCAACAGCGTCGCCCGCAAAGCAGCCAAGGCGGTCAAGCACGCCCTCAAAACGGCGGCCAAGCCCGTCCGCAAAACGGACAAAGCCAAAACCGCGCCGGTGGACAAAACCGTCCGCAAGGCGGTCAAGGAAGCCAAAACCGTCAAGGCGGCCAAGGGCAAAGCGCGCAAAATGCCCAAACTACACAAGCAGGACGCGGCTCCAACTTTACGCCTAAAGCGGCAAAACCAGCGCCGGCACCAGGCCAGCGCGGACGTTCAGGCGGCCCAGGACGCGGCGGGCAAAACCGCAACCGTAAAGGCAAACAGCAGCAGCGCCCGGTAAACCCGATGCCGCCAATGCCTAGAAAAGAAAAAGAGCTTCCGTCGAAGATCACGTTCAGCGAATCGTTGACAGTAGGCGAATTGGCGAAAAAGTTAGGCCGCGAGCCGTCAGAAATCATCAAAAAGCTATTCATGCTTGGCGTTATGGCAACGATCAACCAAGAGTTGGACAAAGATGCCATCGAGCTTGTGTGTGCAGAATATGATGTGGAAGTAGAAGAGGAAATCCTGATCGACAAAACCGACCTTGAAGTGTACTTTGAGCCGGAAGAAGAAGATCAAAAACAAGAGCGTCCGTCAGTCGTTACGATCATGGGTCACGTTGACCACGGGAAAACGACGTTGCTCGATTCGATCCGCAACACGAAAGTGACTGCAGGAGAAGCTGGCGGGATTACGCAGCATATTGGAGCTTACCAAGTTGTCGAGAACGACAAAAAAATCACGTTCCTTGATACACCGGGACACGCCGCCTTTACGACGATGCGTGCGCGCGGTGCAAAAGTTACGGATATTGCGATTATCGTAGTAGCGGCAGATGACGGCGTTATGCCGCAAACCGTAGAAGCGATCAACCATGCAAAAGCGGCAGAAGTGCCTATCATTATTGCTGTCAATAAAATGGACAAGCCAAGCGCAAACCCTGACCGTGTAATGCAGGAACTGACAGAACACGGTTTGGTTCCTGAAGCATGGGGCGGCGATACGATTTTTGTGCCCTTGTCTGCTTTGACAGGAGACGGAATCGATACGCTTCTTGAAATGATCTTGCTGGTTTCGGAAGTTGGGGAACTAAAAGCAAACCCAGCTCGCCGTGCAATCGGTACAGTAATTGAAGCAGAACTCGACAAAGGCCGCGGCTCTGTAGCGACATTGCTCGTTCAGGACGGCACGCTACACGTCGGCGATCCAATCGTTGTCGGCCACACGTTCGGGCGTGTGCGCGCAATGGTCAACGATCTTGGCCGCCGCGTGAAAACAGCCGGACCGTCTACGCCTGTTGAAATTACAGGACTCAGCGACGTGCCGCAAGCCGGAGACCGTTTTGTTGTCTTTGAAGACGAAAAAACGGCTCGCCAGATCGGGGAAGCGCGTTCTGCTACGGCGCTTCAGGAAATGCGTTCTGAAAAGAACCGCGTAACACTCGATAACTTGTTCGACCAACTAAAACAAGGCGAAATGAAAGAACTGAACTTGATCGTCAAAGCAGACGTTCAAGGTACAGTTGAAGCAATGGCTGCCTCTCTCTTGAAGATCGATGTAGAAGGTGTCAACGTAAAAGTGATCCATACTGGAGCCGGTGCCATCACTGAATCCGATGTATCCCTTGCGGCAGCTTCGAACGCGATCATCATCGGCTTTAACGTCCGTCCGGATGTCAACGCGAAGCGTGCGGCAGAAGCGGAAGGCGTCGATATCCGACTGCACCGCATCATCTATAAAGTAATTGAAGAAATCGAAGCGGCAATGAAAGGCCTCTTGGATCCTGAGTTCGAAGAAAAAGTCATCGGCCAGGCAGAAATCCGCAGCACGTTCAAAGTATCCAAAGTCGGCACCATTGCAGGAAGCTATGTAACGGACGGCAAGATCACGCGCGACAGCGGTGTTCGCGTCATCCGCGAAGGCATCGTCGTGTTCGAAGGCGAGATCGATACGTTGAAACGCTTTAAAGACGATGCAAAAGAAGTTGCAAAAGGCTATGAATGCGGTGTAACGATCAAAAACTTCAACGATGTCAAAGAAGGCGACATCATCGAAGCCTATGTCATGGAAGAAATCGAACGCAAATGATCTTTTCAATGGAATGCGAGTTTTTTATCCCGACCGCGCATTCGTTGAAAGACAAACGCGCCGTCGTCAAAAGTATGATGACGCGCACAAAACAGAAATTCAATGTAGCCGCGGCTGAGATAGAGCACCAGGAAGTCTGGCAGCGCACACGCCTCGCCTTTGTTACTGTAGCCACTACAAAAGAAGCGGCAGAACGGGAAATGGCGCATGTGCTGCGGTTCTTGGAAAGCAATCCGTCGTGGGAGTGCATGGAAATAGAGCATGAATACTTGTAAGAACGGAGTGGATTCGAAATGTCATCAATGCGCTCGAATCGTGTAGCTGAGCAAATGAAAAAAGAGCTTGGCGATATCATCGGCAGAAAATTGAAAGATCCGCGCATCGGGTTCGTCACAGTGACGGATGTCGAAGTGACGGGAGACCTTCAACAAGCAACGGTTTATATTAGTGTTCTGGGCGACGATAAAGTGAAAGAGCAGACATTGCTCGGTTTGTCCAAGTCCAAAGGATTTATCCGCTCGGAAATCGGGCAGCGGATTCGTTTGCGCAAAACGCCTGAGCTGGCGTTTGAAATCGATTCCTCGGTTGCTTACGGCAACCGGATTGAATCGTTGCTGCGGGACATTAAAGATCCAACAGAAGAGTAAATGGAAAGCCTGCCCGTCTATTTCAGACAGCAGGCTTTTTTCTACATACCTAATCGTCAATGAAAGGAGCGAAAGCCATGGAACCGAATGGGATTCTGCCATTATGGAAAGAGCCTGGCATGACTTCGCATGATTGTGTATTTCGCTTGCGGAAAATACTGAAAACGAAAAAAGTCGGCCATACCGGAACATTGGACCCGCAAGTAGATGGAGTCTTGCCGATTTGTCTGGGCAGGTCCACAAAAGTCGCCGAATACATCACCGATCAAGGAAAAACATACGAGGCACAAGTGACCATCGGGTTTTCTACTGAAACAGAAGATGCAGAAGGCGCTGTAGTGGACGAGGATGCCAGTGAAAAAACCATTTCGCGTAAACAGCTGGAAGAGGCGTTCGCCGGATTGACAGGTGAAATCAAGCAAATCCCGCCAATGTATTCCGCCGTTAAAGTAAACGGACGGAAACTTTATGAATATGCGCGAAAAGGGGAAACGGTAGAACGCCCTGTACGGACTGTCCGTATCTATTCAATTGAACTGCTCGATCAGGATCATGTATGGTCCGGACAGAACATCGAGTTCCGCATCCGCATCCGCTGCGGCAAAGGAACCTACATACGTACGCTCGCCGTCCAAATCGGGGAGGCGCTCGGATATCCGGCGCATATGTCCCGCTTGACGCGGACCGAATCCGGTAGTT
>JASKZU010000095.1 GCA_030147455.1 Planococcus sp. (in: firmicutes)
TGCCGCGTCGGTCGAACCAACAATCGAGCCGAGCAGCAAAGCCTGAAGCCATGTTAAGTCAAAAACGTAATAAGCCGCAACTGCGACAATTCCGGTTGTTACCAGCACACCAAGCGTTGACAGCACAAGCGAGCCGCCAATGACCGGCCGGATGTGTTTCCACTGGGTTTGCAAACCGCCTTCGAAGAGAATAATGATGAGGGCAACTATTCCGACCATCTGCGCAAGTTCTGCGTTGGAAAAATAAATAAGTCCGGAAACGTCACTGCCTAATAACATGCCGAGGAACATAAATAAAACAAGCGAGGGGACACCGGCACGGGCCGATACTTTTGTCATTAATACGCCGGCTAAAAGAAAAATGCCGCCGAAGAGGATCACGCCGTCTACACTAAAACCTTGTATATGGACCACCTACCCTGTCATTACTTTGAATTCATTATACCATAATAATGGCTCAATTATAAAAAAGCGGCACTCCCGAAAGAGTGCCGCCAGCTGCTTTAGCTTATATCTTCGCCAACAATTTTAACTTCCAGCTCTAAATCGATGCCGAATTTCTCAAAAACCGCTTTTTTGACCATTTCAATCGTTTGGATATAGTCATTTGCTGTCGCATTGTTTTTATTGACGATAAAGCCGGCGTGCTTCGTGGAAACTTCAGCGCCTCCAAAACCTCTGCCCTGCAGGCCGCTTTCCTGAATCAGTTTACCTGCGAAATTGCCTGGCGGACGCTTGAAGACGCTTCCCGCCGAAGGAAACTCAAGCGGCTGCTTGCTTTCCCGCTGAAATGTCAGCTCATCCATTTTGGCGTCGATGATGCGCTGCTCGCCGAGCGCCAAAGTAAATTCAGCGGACAAAACATAAAATCCTTTTTTCGTGATGATGCTTTTTCTGTAACCCAGTTCCAGCTCTTCTTTGGACAATACATGCTTGTCGCCTTCTTTTGTCAATACCGTTGCCCGGCTGATGACGTCCTGAATTTCGCCGCCGTAAGCTCCGGCATTCATTGCTAAAGCGCCGCCGATCGATCCAGGAATACCGCATGCAAACTCAAGCCCTGTCAATAACCCGTCGGCCGCAATGCGGGATACCTTTTTGATGTTGGCACCGCCTTGTGCAGTAACGGTGGTTCCATCAATTTCGATGCTGTTCAGTTTCTTCAAGGTCAATACGATGCCGCGGACGCCGCCGTCGCGAACGACCATATTCGATCCATTGCCCAGCATAAGAAGCGGAATCTGGTTTTCAAACGCATATTTCACTGTATAAGCAACTTCATCTTCAGTTGTCGGTTCCACATATATATCTGCCGGCCCGCCCATTCTAGTCAATGTATGCAGGTGCAACGGCTCATCCATTTTAACGTGATCTTCTGCCACAAAGCGGCGCAGATCCGTCAGCCATGTTTCTTTCATCATTCCAAGCAAATCCCTTCTAAACTTTTCGCTCTTAATAGTATCCATTTTTCATCATGATTTGACAAGCCTTAAGATGCTCTTAAGGACTAAAGTCTTTTGGAATTACCAAAAATAATATCTTTAATTAAAAATATTTTAATTAAAAACTATTGACTTCGAGATATATAGAGATTATAGTAGCAATAGCACATACGAAATTGGAGGAATTACTTATGAAAAAATGGACAGTAGACCAAGCGCATTCAGAAATCGGATTTTCCGTCAAACACATGATGATCTCAAAAGTAAAAGGCATCTTCGCTTCTTATGAAGCACAGGTGGAAGCAGACGAAAATGATTTGCAAAACGCATTGATAGATTTTAAAATCGACGTTTCAAGCATTGATACCAACAACTCCGATCGCGACAACCATCTGCGATCGGCTGATTTCTTCGATGCAGAACAGCATCCATATATTATATTCACAGCTACTGATATCCGCTCAAAAGGCGAAGATGAGTATGAATTGACAGGCGACTTGACGATTAAAGGCGTTACACGCCCAGCGACATTCCAAGCTGAATATGGCGGAAAAGCGACAAACCCATGGGGAGTCGAAGTCGTAGCTTATGGTGTCAACGGCAAAATCAACCGCAAAGATTTCGGTTTGACTTGGAACCAAGCACTTGAAACAGGCGGCGTGCTAGTCGGCGAAGATATCAAATTAAACTTGGAAATCCAAGGAAACCCAGCATAAAAAAAGAAAGCAGCCTCGGCTGCTTTCTTTTTTTCGTTTAGCTTATAATTCACTTTCCAGTTTCTTGAGCGGTTTTACAGCCGGCCCTTCCAGCACCTCTCCGGTATAGGAGAAACGTGAGCCGTGACACGGGCAGTCCCATGAACGCTCAGCGTCGTTCCAGCCAACATCACACCCCATGTGTGTACACGTTGGTTTGACAAGATGCACTTGGCCATACTCATCGCGGAAACCGCCCGCTTTCTTGCCGTCCACTTTGACGAGGCCGCCTTGCCCTTTTTCCAATTGATCGATAGTGGTTGAAGGCTTTTTCAGCTTGCCGCTGACCAGTTCTTTGGCAACTGACGCGTTGTCTTTCAGGAAGCTTGCCGCATCCACCGCTTTTACTTTCGAGCGCGTCGGACTGAATACCGGAGCATATTTATTGTCGCGCCCGACAATTTGATCGGTTAAAAGCCGGCCTGCGAGCGCGCCGTTCGACATGCCCCATTTATTGAAGCCGGTCGCAACCAAAATATTATCATAGCCTGCCGTAATCGTGCCGATATAAGGGATTTGGTCAAGTGTCGTCAAATCCTGTGCAGACCAGCGATGGGAGATTTCTTTCATGTCGAAATAATCTTCGCCGAATTTCGCTAGATTTTCATAATGCTCCATTGTGTCAACAGAACTTTGACCAGTCGTATGGCCATCGCCGCCAAGAATCAGCAGTTTTTCGCCATTTTCACCTGGTGTATAGCGAATCGAACGCGACGGGCTGTCCGCGCTGATGTACATGCCTTCAGGCGTTTTGCCTTCGGCACGGATGGCAATCGCATAAGAGCGGTTGACAGAAAGGCGCGAGAAATACATGCCGTCAAAATCATTGAACGGGTAATGAGTCGTGACAACCACCTGTTCACAAGATAAATGTGACATGTTTTCCGTTTGAATGACCGGATCTTTTTTGCTTAAAATTTTAATTGCGCGCGTTTGTTCATGAATCTCCACGCCCATTTTCTCCAGCTCTTTTACCAGTGCCGACAGAAATTTTACCGGATGGAATTGAGCTTGGTTGCGCATGACCAGCGCCTCCGTTACAGGAAACGGCAACTCGGATTCCTCACGCGCAAGCCCGCCTTCGATACCGAGCTTTTCGTAAGCTTCCGCTTCTTTCTCCAAGAGCTTGGCGCTTTTTTCCTGAGTCGAGTAAATAAATGCATTTTGATGGGAAAAATCGCACTCGATCCCTAATTCCTTGGCGGTTTCCTCAATAAATTTCAATCCGTCCATATTCGCTTCGTAATAAAGCTTGGCTTCTTGTTCACCAACCAATTTGATCA
>JASKZU010000131.1 GCA_030147455.1 Planococcus sp. (in: firmicutes)
TTTTTCACTTGATTCGCAGCCCTGTTTCCTTATCGAAAAAGTGGGCTTTGTTCATGTCGAATGCCATGTTGATCGCTTCGCCCGCTTCTACGCTAAAGCGCGAATCGACGCGCGCGACAAAGTCCTGGCCATTGACAGAAGAATACAGGATGATCTCCGCTCCCATCAGTTCTGCAACGTCGATTGACGCTTTGAATTTCGTCTCCGGTGATGCGTTCAAAAACACCGGCTCGTCGTGGATGTCTTCCGGACGGATGCCGAGGGCGATAGCCTGGCCGTCGCGGCTTTGATTCCGAATCATTTTCACTTTCGCTTCCGGCACTTGGATGCTCGTCTCTCCCATGATAAACCGGTTGCCGTCAAGGTGGCCATCGAGAAAGTTCATCGAAGGCGAACCGATAAATCCTCCGACAAAGATATTATTCGGCAAGTCGTATACTTCTTTTGGAGAGCCGACTTGCTGGATGATGCCGTCTTTCATGACGACAAGGCGTGTCGCCATCGTCATTGCTTCGGTTTGGTCATGCGTCACATAAACTGTCGTCGTCTGAAGGCGGCGATGCAGCTTCTGAATTTCCGCACGCATTTGAACGCGCAGTTTGGCATCCAGGTTCGATAATGGCTCATCCATGAGAAATACTTTGGCGTCGCGGACAATCGCACGGCCGAGCGCGACACGCTGGCGCTGGCCGCCGGATAACGCTTTTGGCTTGCGGTACAAGTACTCTTCGAGGCCGAGGATCTTGGCTGCGTTTTCCACACGCACCTTGATGTCGCTTTTTTTCATTTTGCTGAGCTTCAGGCTAAATGCCATATTGTCGTAAACGTTCATGTGCGGATAAAGCGCATAGTTCTGGAACACCATTGCAATGTCGCGGTCTTTTGGGGAAACATCGTTCACCCGTCTGTCGCCGATAAACAAATCGCCTTCCGTAATGTCTTCCAGTCCAGCGATCATGCGCAGCGTAGTCGATTTTCCGCATCCGGAAGGGCCAACCAATACAAGAAATTCCTTGTCGCGTATTTCCAGATTAAAGTCCCGGACAGACACTACTCCTTTGTCGTATTCTTTTTTGATGTTCACTAACGTTAATCCACTCATCTGTTTTTCCTCCCGCCCGATCGATTGGTTGTGAAAGTCACTCAGCGCCGTCCTCTACCGTCATTTTTGTTTCCGCTTTTAATTCAATGGCTGCACCGCTGTGCGTAATAGTAAAATCAGCGCCTTCCATAATGGTATAAGCGGTTGATGTGCGGTTTCTCCGAATATCAAGCAGCCGTCCCTGGTAGCGCAGCTTAAACGAATATGAAGCCCATTCTGCCGGCAAGACCGGCGCAAACGACAGGCCGTTTTCTTTTATACGAAGCCCTGCAAAGCCGTAGACAATCCCGAGCCAGGTTCCGCCCATATTCGCCATATGCAGCCCGTCTTTTGTGTTCTTATGGGTATCATCCAAGTCGAGCCGTGCCGTTTCACTGAAATATTGATAGGCTTTTTCCGCATACCCCAACTTGGATGCCATAATGCTGTGGACGCATGATGACAACGACGAATCATGTGTCGTGATTTCCTCGTAATAGTTATAGGAATTGCGGATTGTCTCGAAATCTTGTTCATCTTCCAATAGGAAATGCGCCAGCACCGTATCGGCCTGCTTCAACACCTGGTAGCGGTATAGCGTCAGTGGATGATAGTTGAGCAGCAATGGAAACTTGTCAGAAGGCGTTTTCTTCAGGTCCCATCTTGCTTTTTTCAAAAAGCTATCGTCCTGCGCATTGATGCCCAGTGCCTCATCAAACGGCAAGTGCATGTGCTTGCCGGCCGTCTCCCACTCCTCGACTTCGCCTTCTGTCAGTTCAAGCCGGCTTGCCAACTGCTTAGCGTGATCCGGATCGGCTTTTTCAATCATTTTATGAACTTTGGCAGCCCATAACAAATTGAACTTGGCCATGGCATTTGTATAGTAATTATTGTTGACGATGCACGTGTATTCATCTGGTCCGGTAACGCTGTCGATCCGGAATTCCCCGTTTTGCATATGCCCTGCCGCTATCCAAAGGCGTGCTGTTTCAAACAGCACTTCCGCCATATAGCGCTTCATGAAATCTTCGTCTTTTGTTGCCAGGTAGTATTGGACATAGCTATAAGCGATGTCTGCGCTAATATGGTACTGGGCAGTTCCTGCCGGGAAAAATGCCGAGCTTTCTATGCCGGTGATCGTGCGCCATGGAAACAAAGCCCCTTTTTCATGCCCCATTTCTTTCGCGCGCTTTCGTGCATGATCCAAAATCGAATAGCGGTGCATCAATAAATTTTTCGCAATATCCGGTTGCGTCATAAGAAAAACCGGGAAAATATAGATTTCCGTATCCCAGAAATAATGGCCTTCATAGCCTTCACCCGATAATCCTTTTGCAGCGATATTGCTCACGGGATCTTTCCCGACCGATTGCAGCAAGTGATATAAATTAAAACGGATGCCTTCCTGAATTTGCTGGTCGCCTTCAATCACTATGTCCGAGACTTTCCAAAAACGGTCCATGTACTCTTTTTGCTCTACCAAAAGATCGTCAAACGATTTTTCGCGAACTTGATGAAGTAGAACCTTCCCTTCATCTTCTACATGCTTTCCGTGCCGCAGTGTATCGGTAAATATATTCAATTTGGTAAACCGGATTGCGTCGTTTCCTGTGCATGTATACGTTTCTGTGACGGCCGTTTTTGTTTGTTCACTTTTGTATGCAGATGCTTCTGCTTGGACAAATGAAGTAGACGTACAGGCAACTTCAAGTTCTGTCACATACGTCTTGGCTTTGACCAGCGCATGCTGGCCTTCCTGCTTTACGGCCGTTACGTTCAGCCGCTTGGCATGGCCCGAAGCCAAGCGCGGGTCTTCTTTGTCGACAAAATTGGACACATCGCCGTCCACCGTCGAGACAATCGACACCTCCTGGACGGGCGTGATCGGCTCGATCGTCACCTCCAGCGCGAACAGTTCTTTCACAACAAACGACACCATGCGCCGGAAGCGGATTTTCACTTCTTTTCCGCCTGGTGAGATCCAGTGGGCCGAACGTTCAGCAAATCCTTCGTCCATATGAAGATGCCGTTCAAAAGAGAGCAGCTCGCCTTCAAATACTGAAAACCGCTCGCCATCGATATACACAGCTACGCTTTGTGCATCGATGACGTTCAGGAGCTTTTGCTGGGTTTCCGGAAAACCGTACAGCTTCTCGCCGTAGCTGATGTCCGTTTCGTCGTGGAAAGCATTGATGTAGGTGCCGCGAATGGATTTATCGCTCTTTCTGTAGCCTTCTTCAAAATTGCCGCGCACGCCGAGGTAGCCGTTCCCAAGTGACAGCGTGCTTTCATTCGTCAACAGCCCGGGATTATCCAATTCGTATTTCGTTAATTTCCAGCTCAATCCGATCTCCCCATTCTATCGTGGAATCTCCGGAGAATCTCATCAAAAATCAAATCCTCTGTGCTGTTCACCAAATAACGGGCATGGGCAAGGTGCTCTTTGTCGCCGACACCGACCGAGAACATACCGGCGCGGTTGATCGCCTCAACTCCGGCTGCTGCATCTTCGATTCCGATGCAGTGTTTGGAAGGGATGTTAAAAGTATCTGCCGCCGCCGTGAACGTTTCCGGGTCCGGTTTGCCTTTTTTCACTTTGGAGGCATCCACGATCAAATCAAAATAGTGGCTAAGCTCTAGCTTTTCCAAAATCAGCGGCGCGTTCTTACTGGCAGATCCGAGAGCGATCTTAATCCCGGCGTTTCTGTTGTCCTGCAGTAATAACTCAATGCCCGGCAAAATATGCGCAGGTGTGATGGCTTTAATCAATTCGAGGTAATAGCCGTTTTTCCGGTCGGCAAGTTCTGTTTTTTCCTCAAGCGACCATACTGTTCCAGAGACGCTGCGCGCGAGTATCCGCTCGAGTGAATCGGTGCGGCTGATGCCTTTAAGCTGTTCGTTAAACTGCCGGTCGATCGAAATCCCGAGCTCTTCCGCCAGCTGCTTCCATGCGGCAAAATGAAACTCCGCTGTATCTGTAATCACGCCATCCAAGTCGTATATCACAAGTTCAGGTGATTGTGCCATGTCGTTAAGTCCTTTCGTTTTCAGCCGCCCGGGCATCTCCTAACTGTTTCACGCTGTCCCGTGCCACCAGTTCATGCTGAACCCAGACGTGCTGCTGCTTTTTCTTGTTTTCTTTGATGTCCTGAAGCAGTTGCGCAGCTGTTCTCCCGATTTCCACGAAGTCTTGGCGGATGGTCGTCAGCGGCGGCTGCGTATAACTGCTGAACACCAAATCATCAAATCCGGT